>DASQWY010000780.1:0-2048 GCA_035640005.1 Actinomycetes bacterium | reverse complement strand
CGGGCGAGCAGGCACTGGCCGGTGGCGCCTACCAGGAGGCGATCCTGTTTCTGGCCGCGGCGCTGGAGCGTGACCCGCCGCCACCCCAGGACGGCCGCGCCGAGGCTCGATTCCGGCAGGCCCGCTGGGAGCGCCAGCTGGCCGAGGCGCACCTTGGCCTCGGCGACACCGGCCAGGGGCGCGTGCACCTCGGCCGGGCGCTGCAGCTGCTCGGGGCGCCGCTACCCGCCACTCCGCGCCTGCTCATCGGCAGCCTGCTGCGGCAGCTCGCCGTCCAGGCCCTGCATCGTGCGTTCCCGAACCAGACCGCCGGCCGCGGGCGGCGC
Source organism: Actinomycetes bacterium (assembly GCA_035640005.1). Taxonomy (GTDB): domain Bacteria; phylum Actinomycetota; class CALGFH01; order CALGFH01; family CALGFH01; genus DASQWY01. The sequence goes on along the minus strand of DASQWY010000780.1, from coordinate 1,722 downwards.
CCGCCAGAGGAGGGGCTGGAGGCCAGCCGCGCCTACCTGCGGCTCACCGAGGTCTTCTGGTTCGCCAACGACGTCCCGGCGCTGGTGCACGCCAGCATCCAGGCGCTGAACCAGGCCGAAGGGGCGGGGCCGTCGCCCGAGCTGGCCCGCGCCTACTCGATCATGTGCCTGGCGGCCGGCAGCGTCCCCATCCACCGGCTGGCGCGGGCGTACGCGCGCCGGGCAGAGCAGACCGCCCGCCGCGCCGGCCAGCTGTGGCCGCTGGGCTACGTGCGCTTCATCACCTGCGTGTACCTCATCGGCGCCGCACGGTGGGCGGAGCTGCACGAGGCGCTGCAGGAGGCCGAGGCGCTGCTGGAACGGGCCGGGGACCGGCGGGCGCTCGGCGACGCCCTGACCGTGCAGGCGATGTCGTCGCTGTACCGCGGCCAGTTCCGCCACGCAGCGGCAGGGTTCGACGACGTCCACCGGCGTGGCCGGCGCCACGAGAACCTCCCGCACCAGGTCTGGGGGCTGCTCGGCAATGCCGAATGCGAGCTGCGCGCCGGCCGATTCGACGAGGCGGCCCGGCTGCTGGAGGATGCGCTCGCGCTGCTCACCGACCACCCGGACCGGGCTGAGCAGCTCCGAGCCCATGGGCTGCTCGCCGTCGCGCAGCTCCGCCAAAGAAACCCTGAGGCCGCGCGGCAGGCCGCCGCGACGGCCGCGCGCCTCATCGCCAAGTTTCGGGCGCCGACGTCCCACTACCTGCTGGAGGGGTATGCCGGCGTCGCCGAGGTGTACCTGTCGCTGTGGGAGACCGGCCAGGATTCCAGCGGCACCAGACGAGCCGCTCGGCGCGCCTGCCGGGCGTTGCGGGGGTTCGCGCGGGTGTTCCCGATCGGCCAGCCCCGCGCCCGCCTCTACCAAGGACGGCTCGCCGAGCTGTCCGGGCGGCCCAGGCGGGCGCAGGCGGCCTGGCGGGCAAGCCTGGCCGCCGCCGAGCGGCTCGGGATGCCGTTCGAGGCAGCCCTCGCACATGGCGAGCTCGGCCGGCACGCCACCGGCACTCCCCGAGGACACTCGCACCTTGAGCAAGCCCAGGCGCTGCGGCGCGAGCTCGACCTCCCCGTCGAGTCAATCCACCACGCCAACTGAGCTTCACGGGAGCGACTGACGGAGGTGCGGGACGTGGACGAGGTCGTCGTTCTTCAACGCCGAGGCCCATCGTTGGCAGCCCTGCTGCGCTGGAGCGGGCTGGCCCTGGTCGCGGGGGGTCTGTTGATGGTCGTGGCGACCGCGCTGCACCCCAGCCGGGAGACCGCCGCCACCATCCTCGCGGCCGAGGTGCGGCTGGTGGCCGCGCACGCCCTGTTTACCCTGTCGTACCTGCTGGTCCTGCTCGGCCTCTCGGGCCTGTATGGGGCCGCGTCGGTCAGGATGGGGCGGCTCGGCCTGGTCGGGTTCCTGCTGGGGTTCCTGGGCACGATGCTGATCGCGGTCTCCGGCAACTTCGGGTTCCTCGCCCCCGTGCTGGCCGCCCAGTCGCCGCAAACGATCGACGCCATCAACCGGTACCTCCCAGAAGTGGCCCTCAACGCGGTAGCCTTCGGCGGGTTCGTGGTCGGCTTCGTCCTGTTTGGCATGGCCATGGCCAAGACGGCGACCCTCCCTCGCGGCTCCGGTCTTCTCGTCGCCGTGGGTGCCCCATCCCAGGTCGTCGGGTTCGCTGTGGCCCAGACC
>DASQWY010000779.1:0-3660 GCA_035640005.1 Actinomycetes bacterium | reverse complement strand
GGACGGCCGCCTGATCCTGTCCAAGAAGCGCGCCCAGTACGAGCGCGCCTGGGGCACGATCGAGAAGAAGAAGGAGAACGACGAGATCGTCGAGGGCACCGTCATCGAGGTCGTCAAGGGCGGCCTGATCCTCGACATCGGGCTGCGCGGCTTCCTGCCGGCCTCGCTGGTGGAGATGCGGCGGGTACGGGACCTGCACCCCTACGTCGGCCGCACCCTCGAGGCCAAGATCATCGAGCTGGACAAGAACCGCAACAACGTGGTGCTGTCGCGCCGCGCGTGGCTGGAGGAGACCCAGTCGGCCACCCGCCGGGCGTTCCTGCACACGCTGCGCAAGGGCGAGATCCGCAAGGGCGTCGTCTCCAGCATCGTGAACTTCGGCGCCTTCGTGGACCTGGGCGGCGTGGACGGCCTGGTGCACGTGTCCGAGCTGTCCTGGAAGCACATCGACCATCCCTCCGAGGTCGTCGAGGTCGGCCAGGAGGTCGAGGTCGAGGTCCTGGACGTGGACCTGGAGCGCGAGCGGGTGTCGCTGTCGCTCAAGGCGACCCAGGAGGATCCCTGGCGCCAGTTCGCCCGCTCCCACCAGATCGGCGAGCTCATCCCGGGCCGCGTGACCAAGCTCGTCCCCTTCGGGGCGTTCGTCCGCGTCGACGACGGCATCGAGGGCTTGGTGCACATCTCCGAGCTGGCCGAGCGCCACGTGGACATCCCCGAGCAGGTGGTCAGCGTCGGCGAGGAGATCACCGTCAAGGTGATCGACATCGACCTGGACCGGCGCCGCATCTCCCTGTCGCTCAAGCAGGCCCTCCAGGACCAGCAGCAGATGACCGCGATGGAGGACGAGCTGGCCCTCGAGGAGGGCGGCACCGCCTACGAGGGCTACGAGGGCTACGACGAGGGCCAGTACGCCGACGGCAACTACGTCTACGACGAGCAGGGCAACGTCATCGGCGTGATGCCCGGCACGGCCATGGCGGAGGCGTTCCAGGAGGCCGGCTTCTACGACAACGAGTACGGCGAGGAGTCGGCCGAGGAGGCCGCCGCGCCGGAAGGGGCCGAGGAGCCGGGCGACGAGGTCCAGCAGGCCGACCAGGCCCAGGCCGACCGCGGCGGCCGCGCCGGCGGGGGGCAGGAGGGCCAGGACACCCTCGAGGACATCGTCGAGGACCTCAAGCGCAAGAACGCCAGCGAGTGACACCCGCGCGCCCACCGGGCGCGCGGGCCGGACGACCTCGAGGAGCGGCCATGCTGCTGGTCGGGCTGACCGGGGGCATCGCGTCCGGCAAGAGCACGATCTCCGCCATGCTGGCCGAACAGGGCGCCGAGATCATCGACGCCGACCGCATCGCCCGCGAGGTGGTCATGCCGGGGCAGCGGGCGTGGTGCAAGATCCGCGAGCACTTCGGGCCCGGCGTGCTGTTCCCCGACGGCACCATCGACCGGCAGGCGCTGGCCGACGTGGTATTCGCCGACCAGGCCAAGCTGGCCCTGCTCAACGAGATCACCCACCCGGAGATCTTCGCCCGCATCGCCGACCGGCTGGAGCGCTGGCACCACCAGCAGGTGGTGGTGGTGCTGGACGCCGCCCTGCTGATCGAGGCCGGCCTGGCCACCAGGGTCGACGTGCTGGTGGTCGCGCACTCGCCGCACGAGATCCAGGTCGAGCGGCTGGCCGCCAAGGGCGTCCGGGAGCGGGACGCCGAGGCGCGCATCGCCGCCCAGCTGCCGCCGGAGCGGCGCCTGGCCCAGGCCGACATCGTGATCGACAACACCAGCTCGCTGGAGCAACTCCGCCGGCAGGTCGACGAGCTGTGGCGGACGCTGCAGCGCCGCCTCGCCGAGCGGGCCGGCCGGGCGCCGAGCGAGCTGACGTGACCGGCGTGACGGCGGGGGACCGCGGGCTGATAGCCTGCGCGCCATGAGCGAGCAGCCCCTCCCCGATCCGCTGGAGTGCGTGCTGTTCGACGCGGGCGACACCCTGCTCGGCCCGGTGCCGAGCTTCCAGGGCCGGCTGGTGGCGGTCGCCGCCGAGCACGGCGTGGCGGTGGAGGAGGCCAGGGTCGCCGCGGCCATCGCCGCCACCGTGCGGGCGGTCGCCTGGCCGCAGGACTGGACCGACCCGGCCACCCAGCGCGACTTCTGGCTGGGCTTCTACCAGCAGGTGCTGGCCGAGCTCGGCCACCCGCAGGACGGGCCGGAGCTGGCCGAGGCGTTGTTCGAGGCGTTCAGCGACCCGACCGCCTACAAGCTGTTCGACGACGCCCGCCCGGCGCTGGAGGCGCTGGCCGGCCGCGGCCTCAAGCTCGGCCTGGTGTCGAACTTCGAGCCGTGGCTGGAGGAGGTGCTGGCGCTGGAGGGGGTCGACCACCTGTTCTCGGCGGTGGCCATCTCCGGCAAGCTGGGGGTGGCCAAGCCCGAGCCGGCGATCTTCGAGGCGGCGCTGGAGCAGGCGGGGGTGCCGGCCGGCGCGACCGTGCACGTCGGCGACCAGCCGACCAACGACGTGGAGGCCGCCAGGGCGGTCGGGATCACGCCGGTGCTGATCGACCGCTTCGGACGGGCGCCCGAGGCGCCCGGCCACCGGGTCCGCACGCTGACCGAGCTGGTGGAGCTGCTGGATGGGGGGGCGTAGGGGGGCGCAGTGGACCGCAGCTTCTGGCGCGTGATCGCCAACGACGAGAACGCCCTCCCGCAGGGCGAGTGGGTGGCCGAGCTCACCCCCGAGCTGCTCGCCTGGCTGGGCTCGACCGACCCGGAGCTGCGCGACGAGTTCGCCTACCGGATCCTGGCCGCCTGGATCGAGCGCGGCCAGTACGGGTCGGAGCAGCTGCGGACCATGGGCAAGCAGATGACCGCGAACCTGGAGGCCACGCTCGGCGAGGACGACACCGACTCGGTGTTCCTGCGCAGCTACTCGGCGCTGATCCTGATGGAGATCGTCGCCTTCGACAACACCGCCCCGTTCCTCGGCGAGGCGGACCTGGACGGCTACCTGGAGGCCGCCATCAGCTACCTGCGGCGCGAGCGCGACCTGCGCAGCTGGGTGCAGGGGCCGGGCTGGGCCAACGCGGTCGGCCACACCGCCGACCTGCTGATGATGCTGGCCCGCTCGCCGCACCTGGGCGTCGCCGAGCTGGAGCGGATCCTCGGCGCCATCGCCGACCGGCTGCTGGCGATGGCCCCGGTGGTGTTCGTCCACCACGAGGACGAGCGCCTGGCCTACGCGGCCCTCAACGTGCTGCGCCGCAACCTGGTCGGGCGCGCCTTCCTGAGCGGCTGGCTGGACCGCTTCGGCGCCCCGCCCGGCCAGCAGGACTGGCGCCAGGCCTACGCCAGCGCGGACGAGTCGGCCGCCCGCGCCAACGTCACCTCGTTCCTGCGCAGCCTCTACTTCCAGCTGCTGCTGACCACTGCCCCGCCCCCGGAGGCCCGCGAGACCCTGGACGCGGTCCTGGACACCCTCAAGCGGGTCGACATCGGGTTCTACGACCTGTCGTAGGCGTCCAGGCTGGCCTTCGACCAGAGGGCGAGGGCGGCGGCGCCGGCCAGGTGCCACACGGCGTGCGGCTGCAGCAGGCTGTCGGGGCGGCACAGCGGGCCGCCGCTGCGGCCCAGCAGCCAGGCGGCGCCGCCGGCGGCCAGCACGACCAGGCCGGC
>DASQWY010000778.1:0-2468 GCA_035640005.1 Actinomycetes bacterium | reverse complement strand
CCGCTGCCGGAGCCGGCGGCGGACACGGCGCCTCGCGAGCGGCGACGAACGCCGCCGAGCGCGACCGGCTAGGGGCCGCCTCTCGCCAGTGGGCGGGGCCGCCGCTGCACCGGTCCCCGTGAGCGAGGCATCATGAACGGTATGCACGAGCGCCAGGCGCCCAAACCGTCCGGGAGCATTGTCCGGATCATGCTGGTCGACGACCACGAGGTCGTCCGCAGCGGGCTCCGGGTGATGCTGGAGGGCAACGCGGACCTCCGGGTGGTCGCCGAGGCGGGCACGGTCCAGGAGTCGATCACGAAGGCCGACCAGGCCCGCCCGGACGTGGTCGTCATGGATGTGCGGCTGACGGATGGCAGCGGCATCGAGGCGACCCGTGAGATCCGCGCGCAGCACCCCGAGATCCGGGTCCTGATCCTGACCTCGTTCGCCGACGACGAGGCGCTGTTCGCGTCGATCATGGCGGGCGCCAGCGGCTACGTGCTGAAGCAGATCCGGGGAGGCGAGCTGATCCGGGCGATCCGGTCGGTCGCCGAAGGGCAGAGCCTGCTGGACCCCGCGGTCACGGCCACGGTGCTGGAACGCCTCCGCAAGGGCAAGCACGCGGTCCACGACGAGAAGCTGAGCCGCCTCTCCGCCCAGGAAGAGCGCATCCTGCAGCTCGTCACCGACGGCCTGACGAACAAGGAGATCGGCGACCGCCTGAGGCTGGCGGAGAAGACCGTCAAGAACTACGTGTCGACGATCCTCTCCAAGCTCGAGGTAGCCCGCCGCTCGGAGGCCGCGGCCTACCTGGCCCGAAGGACGTCGACGCCGGGGTCGATCCCGGACTCTTAGGCCTGGCCTGGCGCCGTCGGCGGCCGCACTGGGCCGGCTGGTCACGTTGGCAGGCGGCGCGTGTGGCACCTGTGGGGGCTGGGACAGCCCCACGGCCTCCAGCGTGGTGGCGGCCGGGAGCGCGTCAAGGATTCGTGGGTGTCATGCTGGGCTCGGTCCGGGGGTTTGGCTCAAAGGATTCGTGGCCCGAGGCCTCGACGGCCAGTGGCTTGCGGAGGGACTGCCGCCCCCGGACATGAAAGGGACCGGCCGGTGTGACTTGATAGGAGCGCGGCACCGCCCCCACCCAGGTGTGTCCCCGACCGGTCCGCGTCACCTCCAAAGCAGGAGACAAGACCATGGTGACCATCGGGAGCGACTCGCACAAGCGCACCCACACGTTTGTGGCCGCTGACGCGAACGGTCGGGAGTTGGGGCAGAAGACGGTCAAGGCCACGCCGGACGGTCATCTCGAGGGACTGCTCTGGATCAGCCAGTGGCCTGAGCGGCGCTGGGCGCTGGAGGACTGCCGGCATCTCTCACGGCGCTTGGAGGCCGACCTGCTGCGGGCCGGGGAGACGGTGGTGCGGGTGGCGCCAAAGCTCATGGCGGGTGCCCGCAAGTCAGCGCGGACCAAGGGCAAGTCGGACCCCATCGACGCCCTGGCCGTGGCGCGGGCGGCGCTGAGGGAGCCGGGGCTGCCTGAGGCCAGCCTGGAGGGGCTGAGCCGGGAGGTGCGGGTCCTGGTCGACCATCGCGAGGACCTGGTGCGTGAGCGAGCGGGGCACCAGAGCCGTCTGCGCTGGTACGTGCACGAGCTGGAGCCTGGCTACGAGATCCCGGTGCGGACGCTGGGTAGGTTCAAGACCCTGAACCGGGTGGGAGCCCTCCTGGCTGGGTACCGCGGCGCAGTGGCACGGGCCGCCTGTCAGCTAGTCAGCCAGTGCCGGAGCTTGACTCTGGCCATAAAGGAGCTGGAGCAGGACATCGACCGGCTGGTGAGCACCCTGGCGCCCAACCTGCTAGCGCTGGTCGGCTGCGGGGCGCTGACGGCAGCCAAGATCGTGGGCGAGGTGGCCGGGATCAAGCGCTTCCGCTCGCGTGGCGCCTTCGCCATGCACAACGGCACCGCTCCCATCCCAGTCTGGTCGGGCAAGCACGAGCGCCATCGGCTGAACCGAGGGGGCAACCGCCAACTCAACGCGGCCCTGCACCGGATCGCGATTACCCAGCTCCAGCGGCACGAGGCCGCAGAGGCCTACGTGGAGCAACGGTTGGAGGGCGGCGAGAACAAGACCGAGGCTATCCGAGCACTGCGCCGGCGGATCTCCGACGCGGTGTACGCCTGCCTGGTGGCCGACGAGCGGCTCCGGCGAAACTCCCTCAACGAGGCCGCTTGACATAGGAGCTTCCTTCGCCCCTTCGGGCCCTTGACAGCCTCCCCTCGGGTGCTGAAGTCGGGACGGCGGTCTGACAGCCGGGAGCGTGTCAAGGACGCGAAGCGACGAAGTGGATCCTTGACTCGCTCCCGGCTGCCACCACGCTGGAGGCCGGGGGGCTGTCCCACCCCCACAGTTGCCTCACGCGAGGGCCAGCCAGTATGCCCGGCCGGCCCAGTGCGACCGACGCCGACCCTACCGCGACCGCCGGCG
>DASQWY010000777.1:0-2232 GCA_035640005.1 Actinomycetes bacterium | reverse complement strand
GCGCACAGCAGCCGCGGAAACCCGCGCCGCACCCGGTAGGGTGACCGTCGCGGGCGCGGTCGGGGCGGCTCCCACGGCAGCCGCTGGTCGTCGGCGAACTCGCGGGCCAGGCGCAACTGGCTGTAGCCGGCCAGGACCAGCCAGGTCCACCGGTCGGCCTGCTCAGGATGGCGCGGGCGTGGGGTGCTCCAACCGAGGGTCTGCTTGCAGAACCGGACGGTGTGCTCGATGGTTTGATCGCATGTGACAAGTTCTGCTGGACCCGCTACGGCCAGCTTCGTCTTGCTTGGTGGCGGCGGCCCCTGCGGCTGCGGCCGGATCGGCGGGTGTAGCCCTTCCGGGTGAGCTGAGCCAGCAGCGGGAGGGCGGCCATGCGGCGCACCTTCGAGGTCCGGCGGGAGACCAGCGAGCAACCCGATGGGCAGGCGCGGTGGGACCGGGCGTACCAGCTGGTGTTGGGCTGGGCGGCGTCGGTGGCGGTAGCAGAGCAGGAAGGGGCGACCGATGCGGGTGGCGTTGTACGTGCGCGTGTCCACCGACCGGCAGCAGCAGGCCCAGACCATCGAGCAGCAAGTCACCCAGCTCCACAGCTACGTCGCGGCGCACGAGGGGTGGACCGTTGCCGCCGAGCACATCTTCCGCGACGACGGCTACAGCGGCGCCAAGTTGGACCGTCCCGGCCTGGACGCGCTACGCGATCACGCGGCGCGGGCGGCCTTCGACGTGGTCGTGGTCTGCGCGCCGGATCGGCTGGCCCGCAACCTCGTACACCAGATGGTGGTCTTGGAAGAGTTGGAGCGCCGTGGGGTGCGGGTGGTGTTCATCGATCGGCCGCTCAGCGACGATCCCCATGAGCAGCTGGTGACCCAGATCCGCGGCGCGGTCGCCGAGTACGAGCGGACCTTGATCGCCGACCGGATGCGGCGCGGGCGGCAGGCCAGGTTGCGCAGCGGGCAGCTGCTGCCCTGGACGCGGGCGCCCTACGGCTATCGGCTGCATCCCGAGCGGCCCCGGGATCCGGCTTCGGTCGGGGTCGACCCGGTCGCCGCCGTGGTGGTGCAGGAGCTGTTCGCCTCGTATGCGGTCGGCGGGGTGACGCTGCACACCTTGGCCGCGCAGCTCACGGCTCGAGGCGTGCCGACCCCCACGGGCAGGCCAGTGTGGCGGTCCACGACGGTCCGCAACCTGTTGACCAACCCGGCCTACAAGGGCCAGGCCGCCAGCGGTCGGCTGCGGACCACGCCGGCCAGCCGCCGCTGGTCGGCGCTGGCAGCAGTCGGCAAAGGCGTGAGCACCCGGGTCCATCCGAGCGAGGAGTGGATCACCGTGCCGGTCCCCGCGTTGGTCTCCGCCGAGCAGTTCGACCTGGTCGCCCGGCGGCTGGCCGCCAACCAACGGGGCGCCCGGCGCAGCACCACCCACCCCTACCTGCTGCGCGGGCTGGTCAGCTGCGGGGTCTGCCGCCTGAGCTGCAGCGGGATCACCCGCACCGCCACCGACACCCGGTATCGCTATTACCGTTGCCACGGCAAGCTGGCGCGGGTCAGCTCCGGCCGCGCAAGCTGCTGCCCGGCGCGGTTCATCCCGGCCACCCAGCTCGACGAGTTGGTGTGGGCGGACCTGTGCGCGGTCCTTCGCCAGCCCCAGCTGGTCGCCCAGGCGCTGGAGCGCGCCCACAGCGGCGCCTGGGTGCCGCGGGAGTTGCGCCGCCGGCAGGCGACCTTGCGCCAGGTGCGGGCGAGCGTTGCACGCCAGCGCCAGCGGCTGCTGGAGGCCTACCTGGCCGAGGTGATCGACCTCGACACCTTCCAGCGGCAGGATCGGACCCTTGCCGGGCAGGAGGCCGACCTGCTGGCGCGCGAGCGGGAGGTCGCCGCGCAGGGCGAGCGGCTAGCCCAGGTGAGCGCGATCGCCCAGTCGATGACAGCGGTGTTGGAGCAACTCCGGGTGGGCCTGGACCAGGCCGGCTTCGAGCGGCGCCGCCAGCTGGTGGAGCTGCTGGTCGACCGGGTGGTGGTGACCGACGGCCGAGTGGAGATCCGCTACGTGATCCCAACCACCCCAGGCAGCACCAAGACGCGGTTTTGTCACTTGCGTACAGACCATTTCCAGGTCGAAGCGGCGCAGGAACGCCTGCCAGAGCCGGTCGAGGTGGGCGGCGGTGGCGCCGGTGGCCGAGGACCACAACCACACCGGCTTGGGGTCGCGGTCGCCGGGCAGACGGTCGACCTG
>DASQWY010000776.1:0-5839 GCA_035640005.1 Actinomycetes bacterium | reverse complement strand
GCCCACGGCGGGCGGCGGCTGGCGGTGGTCGGCGTGCTGGTCAACGACCGGCCGGCGGCGGCGCGGGCGTTCGTGCGCCGCGCCGGCGGCACCTGGCCGGTCGGGGTGGACGCGGCCGGGCGGGCGGTGGCGGCGTGGGGGCCGGTCGGCCTGCCCCAGTCGTTCTTCGTCCGCCGCGACGGCACCCTCGCCACCCGCCAGCTCGGCGAGCTCACCCAGGCCAGCCTGGACCGGCAGCTCACCGCGATCCTGTAGGCCGGCCGTCGCGCCTCCTTGACCGCGGCGGCATGCGGTCGTGGCCGTTTCGACGCTGCCGTGTGCCTCTGCGCGAAACGCCGCCGATCGGGATTCGTGACCTGCTTCCCCGACAGTTGGGCCGTGGGACTCCAGCAGACGAGAGCGGAGTCCAAAGGGGGGTCAGCACCATGCGTCCCGTTCGAGCAACCGTCATCGCCCTGGTGGTCGCCGCCGTCGCCCTGACCGGCTGCGGCAGCCGCCACGCCACCCCGCCCGCCGCGCTCCCGAGCGCCGCCCCGACCACCTTGTCCCCGACCCCGACCCCGTCCCCGTCGCCGGCCCCGTCGCCGGCCCCGGCGCCCCGGGGACCGGTCACCCGGCCGCCGGGCACCGCCGAGGCGGTCGCCACCGCGGTGGCGTTCATGCGCCGCGAGGTCGGCATGTTTGGCATGACCGACCCGGTCGCCGGGCCGTTCCGCTGGACCGGCTCCAGCACCGGCCAGGTCGACGTCCGCCCCAGCATCTACGCCGGCATGGACCCGCCGCGCGGGCCGGTCACCACCGTCTCGCTGCAGCGGCTGCGCACCGTCTGGTACGTGCTCGGCACCAGCACCACCGCCATCCGGGTGACCAGCCCGCGGCCGCAGGAGCCGATCAGCTCCCCGGTGGGGCTGCTGGCCACCGCCAGCACCCCGGTGCACGTGCGGGTCACCCAGGACCGTTACGGCAAGGACCTGCAGCTCGGCAGCGGCGACCTGGTCGGTCGCGGCGACGGGTCGGCCAACCTGAGCGGGCAGGTGGCCTTCCGCGACCCGACCGGGCCGACCGGCTCGGTGGTGTTCACCGTCGTCTCCGGCCACGAGGGCGAGGTGCTGGCCGCCACCGTGGTCCGGGTGCGCCTGGCCAGCGGGCAGCCGCCCCGGATCCTCGCGGTCGCCACCAGCCCGCGGCTGCGGCAGCAGGACGGCTGGCTGCTGCTGCCGGCGACGGTCAGCTTCCAGGTGACCGCCAGCAGGGCCGACCGGGCCCGGCTGGTGTACACCCCCAGCGGCACCGAGGCGGCCTGGACCGCGCAGGTGGTCGCCGAGGATGCCACCCCCGGCAACGGCCTGCGGCTGGTCTGGCATCCCGTCCACGGCGTGCTCGGCCAGCTGACGCTGCAGGTGCTCGGCCCCGGCGGGGTCGCCAGCCACGACTTCGGCGGCGTGCACGGGCAGTAGCCGGCACGGCCGCCCGCCTCCCCCTACCCGACCGCGCGCACCTGGTCGGGTGGGGGGAGGCTGACGTCGGCGGGGACGCCGAAGTCCCAGTACTCGGTGGTGAAGGTGGCCGTGGCCCTGCCGCTGGCGCCGCGGTAGCGCAGCCGGCGCAGCCGCCCCTGACCGTCCAGCCACAGCTCCGCCGGCCGCCTGGTCGGCCCCTGCGCGGCCAGCAGCTTCAGGTAGGCGGCGCGGGCGCCGGCTGGCAGCGCGTCGGCCGTCCTGGCCAGGTCGAGGGTGGCCCGGTAGCGGCGGGTCGGCACACCGCGGACGCGCTCGCGGCCGGCGTCGGCCAGCCCGGAGGCGGCCCGCAGGTAGCGGACCGTCTGGGCGGGGTCGTTGCCGCCCGGCTGGCCGAGCAGCCGGCTCAGGTCCAGCCGCAGCCACGGCCGGTCCCCGGCGGACGGCACCGGCAGCCGCTCGTAGACGACGCCGCGGTCGTAGACGACCTCGATGCGGGCGGCCGCCGCGGTGCCGTAGCGCAGGGTCATGCGGCCGCGGCCGCCGCGCAGGTCGCTGACGCCCTCGCCGCCCATGGTGGTGGTGCCGGCCGGGCCGCTGACGGCGATCCGCACGGCAGTGCGGGCCGAGCCGGCCGCCAGGGTGCGGGCCACCGCCGTGGCGACCGCCCGGTCGGCCTGGGCGGCCGTGCCGACGGCGGCGCCCGCGGCGGCACCGCGGCCGCCGGCGGGGGCGTGGCCGGCGGCCGGGGCGGTGGCGGCGGGGGTGGCCGGCTCCCCGGCGCCAGGGTGGCCGCCCGCGCCGCAGCCGGCCAGCAGCAGGCAGGCGACCCCGGCGACGATGGCGAGGCGTGCGTGCATCGCTCCTCCCGATCAAAGTGTCCGGTGAGGGCGAATCGTACCTGATTTGGCTTCCCCCCGCCGGCGCGTCACCGCTCGGGATCGCGCAGTGAGGTCGGGGAGAGGAACGGCTGGAGTGGGCCGTCGTCGACGCTCCCCGGCAACCGCCGGGCCACCCCAGCGAGGAGGTCGGCGACCTGGACCCGCGGATCGTCCCGGGAGTCGACCATCACCAGCCCAGCCAGCGGCGACACCCCGGCCAGCGACGATCCGGCGCCGTCGGCCAGTACCCGCTGGAGGCGGCTCAACCGGCCGGCCGTGAGGGCGCTCTGCTCGTCGTGGATCACCAGCACTCGCCGCGCTCCGCCGCTCCAGAACAGGACGGTCTCGGCCAGCGCCGGCAGCAGCGGCTCCAGCGGTGGCGGGATCGACTGGTCGTCATCACTCAGCCTGGTCAGGACGGCCCGCACCCGGGTCCGGCTGAGCCCGTCGAGGACCCCCTCGGCCTCCGCGCCGAGCTCGTCTCGTACCAGCGCATCCCGCGTCTGGAAGAACCGCTCCAAGGCCCGGCGATCCGGCCGATGCGGCCGCTTGATCCGGACCAGCTCCACGAAGGCCGCGAGGAAGACACCCCAGTCGGAACCAGCCGAGCGCTTGGCCCGGTACAAGGTGAGGGCGGCCGGACGGTGGTCCTGGGTCAGGCGGGTACCGGCCGCGTACGACGGCTCGGCCAGGAGCAGGTCGACGATCCGGGTGACGAGGAAGTACTCCTTGTCGACCAGGTGGACGTGCGCCCGGCCGCTCAGCGCCGCCAGGAACCACTCCAGCGCCTCACCCGCCCGCGGGCCGCGGAGGAACTGCCCGGACTTGAACTCGTTCAGCGAGAACCGGAACCCGGACCGCAGCGCCGCGATCAGCCCGGCCGCCTCGCCGGTGCTCAGGTCGACACTCGCGTGCGTGATCACCGGGGTGGCCGGATCGAGCAAATTGGTGCCGGAGAACCCGGATTCGTCACAGGCGATCTCCACGACAGGGTCGGACACCGCATCCACCGGCGGCAGCCCGCCCTGAAGCGGCGACCTCACACCCGGTCCCTCACCATGCCAACCATGATCGCCAGCCCACCCCGATCGGACCACCGAATTGCGCTCCTGACCGGCTGCGGCTGGTGCGCAGGACCATGTCAGGGACGGTCGGGGTCGGGCTTCGGCTCGCGGGCGGCGTCCCAGATCGCCTCGAACCGGTCGGCCCAGTACTCGAACCAGTGCATCGACTCGGTGCGGCTGATGTCGATGTGCATCCGGTCGCTGATGCTGTTGTCCCTGAAGCCGTGGAACTCCACGATCACCCGGCCGCTCCGCTGGCGCGGGTTGACGACCACCAGGCTGAACCCCGGGTTCATGTCCAGCAGCCGGTACTCCAGCCGCTCGGAGGTGAGCCGCCGCAGCTGCCGCAGCGCGTGCTCGAGGTCGTCGCCGAAGTCGCTGTTGCGGTCCAGCTGGGCGCGGACCGCGGCGACCGTGCCGGCGTCGGGGTCGTGGACCACCACCCGCGCGCGCCCGCCCGCCTCCGCCCAGCGGCGCAGGTCGCCGGCGTTGCGCTGCAGGACGTTGATGGCGCTGGGCGCGTACATCCACAGCTCGGCGGCGCCGTCCAGAACCTGGTCGAAGGTGCCGAAGCTGTCGCGGTCGCGGAGCAGGCTGGTGACGGTCGCCTCCTGGCCGCCAGCGCGCTGCCCGGCGGTGGAGAACACCAGGAACCCCAGGCACGCCAGGATCACCGCGTTGGCCACCTGCTGCGACAGGTCGCTGACCACGCTGAGGATGGTGATGGCGAAGGCGAGCCCGGAGATCGCGTACGCCTCGATGTGGCGGGCGCCGCGCAGGTCGTCGAGGAACCGCTGCAGCGCCCGGCGGGGGCGGCCGGGGCTCATAGCGAGATGATCTCGGGCTGCCCGCCGGCGGCCTCCACGCCCTCGTGCAGGTAGCGGGCGCGCTCCTCGCTGGTGAGCTGCCGGGTCACCCGTTCCGCGGCGCGTTTCAGCAGGTCCTCGGCTGCCGGGCGGACGTCGCGGTGGTAGATGCGGGCGGCGCCGTCGTCGCCGCCGGTGGCGATCAGCTTGTCGTCGGGGCTGAACGCGGCGGCGCTGACCGCGCCGGCGTGCCCGCGCAGCTCGGCGAGCTGGCGCCCGGTGCCCGCGTCCCACACGTAGGCGGTGCGGTCCTCGCTGGCGGTGATCACCAGCTGGGCGTCGGGGCTGAAGGCGGCGCCGTAGACCCTGCCGGTGTGGCCGCGCAGCTCCTTGGTGACGGTGGCGGTCGCCAGGTCCCAGATCCGGGCGGTGCGGTCCTCGCTGGCGGTGATCACCAGGCGGCTGTCGGGGCTGAACGCCACCGACCACAGCCGGTCGGTGTGGCCCTCCAGCTCCCGCCGCAGCTTGCCGGTGGTGGCGTCCCACAGCCTGGCGGTGCGGTCGTGGCTGGCGGTGGCGACGTACAGCCCGTCGGGGCTGTAGGCGACCGACTGCACCGCCGCCTCGTGCCCCAGCAGCACCCGCAGCACCTGCCCGGTCGCGACCGACCAGATGCGGGCGGCGCGGTCGCGGCTGCCGGTCACCACCCTGCCGCCGTCGGGGCTGAAGGTCACCGAGGTGACCTCGCGGTCGTGGCCGACCAGCCGCATGAGCACCTCGCCGCTGGCGGCGTCGCGGACGAACGCCTTGGCGTCCCAGCCGCCGGTCACGATCCGGGTCCCGGAGGCGTCGTAGACGGCGCTGCTCACCTCGCGCTCGTGGCCCGCCAGCATCAGCACCTCCCTGCCGGTTGCGGCCTCCCAGACCCGCGCGGTGTCGTCGCCGCTGGCGGTGACCAGGTGCCGGCAGTCGGGGCTGAAGGCGACGTTGGTGACCGCGCGGGTGTGCCCGCGCAGCTCCAGCGACGACTGGCCCGAGCCGGCGTCCCAGTAGCGGGCGGTGGCGTCCTGGCTGCTGGTGACCACGTGGCCGCCGTCCGGGCTGAACCTGGCGTAGTTCACGCCGCGGTTGTGCCCGCGCAGCCTGGCGACGATCCGGCCGGTGTCGACCTCCTGCACGATCGCGGTGCCGTCCAGGCTGGCGGTCAGCACCCAGCGGCCGTCGGGGCTGAAGCAGGCGCTGTACACCGAATGGGTGTGGGGGCGCAGCTCGGTGCGGGTGCGGCCGCTGGCCGCGTCCCACACGCGCGCGGTCTGGTCGAAGCTGGCGGTGACCACCGAGGCGCTGTCCGGGCTCCATTCGGCGCTCCAGACCTCGTGGGTGTGGCCCTCCAGGACCGCGACGGGCGCGCCGCCGTCGAGGTCCCAGACCCTGGCCGTCTGGTCCTTGCTGGCGGTGGCCGCCAGGCGGCCGTCGGGGCTGACCGAGAGCCCCCAGATCAGCTTGCTGTGGCCGCGGAGGGCGGCCAGCTCCTTGCCGCTGGCCACGTCCCACAGCCGCACCGTCTTGTCCCGGCCGCCGGCGGAGGCGAGGCGGCCGCCGTCCGGGCTGAAGACCACGCTCAACACCGC
>DASQWY010000775.1:0-2414 GCA_035640005.1 Actinomycetes bacterium | reverse complement strand
CGCCACACCCTGGCCGCCGCGCGCGCACTGCCGCAGTTCACCAAGCCGGTGCTGCTGGCCTGGGCGGCCGAGGACCGCCTGTTCCCCCTCCAGCTGGCCCACCGGCTGGCCGCCCTGCTCCCCCACGCGACCGTGGCGACGGTCCCCGACTCCTACACCTTCGTGCCGGAAGACCAGCCGCAGCTGCTGGCCCGGCTGGTGGTCGACTTCGCGCGGACGTCCGCCAGGCATGCCTCGGCGTAGCCAGCAGGAGCGCTCCCGCGCCACCCGCGAAGCGCTGGTCGCGACCGCCCGGCGCCTGTTCGCCGAGCGCGGCTACGCGCACGTGCCCGCCGAGGAGATCGTCACCGCCGCCGGCGTCACCCGCGGCGCCCTCTACCACCACTTCGACGACAAGCAGCAGCTGTTCCGCGCCGTGTTGGAGGAGCTGGAGGGCGAGGTGCCCGCCGAGGTCGCCGCCGCCCCCGACCGGCCCACCGGCATGGTCGTCGGGCTGGGCCGGTTCCTGGACGTCTGCCAGCGGCCCGAGGTCGCACGGGTCGCGCTCACCGACGCGCCCGCGGTGCTGGGCTGGCAGGCCTGGCGGGAGGTCGAGGCACGGCACGGGCTGGGGGTGATCACCCGCGACCTCCAGGCCGCCGCACGCGAAGGGCTGCTGGTGGACACGCCGGTCCCGGTGCTCGCCCAGCTGGTGCTCAGCGCCGTGATCGAGGCGGCCCTGCTGATCGCCCACGCCACCGACCCCGCCGCCGCCCGCGCCGACGCCGAGCAGGCGCTGCTCACCCTGCTGTCCGGCATGGTCCGCCAGCCACCTTGCCGCGATGACGAGCCAACGACTATACGACCAGCCAGGAGGCGGCACCGTGCGCAAACCGACGGCCGCGGCCGCCACCGCGCTCTTCTTCGTCCTGGCGCCCGGGGTCGTCGCCGGCCTGGTGCCCTGGTGGCTGACCGGCTGGCGGGTGCGGCACCCGCGACCGTCCTGGGCGTGGGCACCGCTGCGGGTGGCCGGCGTCGCGCTGCTGGTCGCCGGTGTGGTCGTGCTGGTCCACGCGTTCGTGCGCTTCGTCGCCGAAGGCGGCGGCACCCCCGCGCCGGTCGCCCCGACCCGGCGGCTGGTCATCGGCGGGCTCTACCGGTACGTCCGCAACCCCATGTACCTGGCGGTCGTGGCCACCATCGTCGGGCAGGCGCTGGCGTTGGGCCAGCCGGCGTTGCTGGGGTACGCCGCGGTGGTGGGCGCCGCCATGGTCGCCTTCGTCCACGGCTACGAGGAGCCGACCCTCCGCGGCCAGTTCGGCGTGCAGTACCAGGCCTACCAGCGGGCCGTACCGGCCTGGTGGCCGCGCCGGCACCCGTGGCAACCCAGCCAGCCCGACCGGCCCTGACGCCGCACCTGCGGTTCGGGCGCCAGGGGCCTCCGCCGGGCGGCGGTCGGGACGCCGTTTGGGCTGCACCGCTCCCGCGAGGCCGACGCCGCCGTGAGGCCGACGCCGCCGTGAGGCCGACGCCGCCCGACCACCACGGTTTCATGCCCTCGGCCCGGCCACGGTAGGCCTCCTCGAACACGGCTCGATCCGGCGGTCGGCGCGCAGGTGGCTGTGGGCGTACAGCTGCCGAACCGCAAGGTGTCAGGTGCGCCGCCCTCGCCGTTGGCCTTGACCCGCAGGGTGTAGGTGCCGAGAACCTCGTCGGGGCTCGATCGCCTTGCGACGCCCTCACGCGGCAGCGACCCGAACATGTCGGCGGCGAATGCTTCCAGGCGCTCACTGATCGCGGCCAGCTCGGCCGGTGTGATGCCCAAGGCTGCCTCCTTGGTGGACCGGAGGGACGACCTATCCACACCACCCGAGCAGTGCAACCTGACGGGGTCCTCCTAGCCGGGATTGCCCTGGGGCTTGGGCGCGCGGCGGATCGGCGCCACCGTCGCCACCGGCTCCTTGGTGAGGAAGTCGACCACGATCTTGTTGACCAGGTCGGGCTTCTCCTGGGTGAGGAAGTGCGAGGTCCCCGGCACGATGGCCAGCTCCGCGTTGGGCAGCGCGGCGTACATGTCGACCATGTGCTGCGGCGTCACCAGGTCGTCGTCGGCGAACATTTCCAGGCTCCGGCAGGTCACCTTGGCCAACTCAGCGACGTCTAGGTGCGGCTCGGCGGCGTCCAGCTCGCCCATCTTGGTCGCCACCACCTTGAAGTGGTCGATGCCGTCAGGGGAGACCTCCCCGTAAGCCGGGCCGAGGAACTCGGCGATCTGGTCGACGTTCCACTCCGCGTCCGGAGCCGCGTCGCCGGACTTGTCGAAGCCGCCGCTGACCATCACCAGCCGCTTGACCAGCTCCGGTCGCTGCATCGCCACCAGCATCGCCACGAAGGCGCCGTCGCTGTGGCCGACCAGGTCCGACGGCCGCCCGACC
>DASQWY010000774.1:0-5736 GCA_035640005.1 Actinomycetes bacterium | reverse complement strand
GGCCACACCGACCGCTTCCGCTGCATCGTCACCCACGCCAGCATCTGGTCGCTGGAGCAGTTCCACGGCACCACTGACCACGCCGGCTGGTGGGAGCGGGAGTTCGGCGCGCCGGAGGAGGAACCGGCGCGCTACCGGGCCCACTCCCCCGACGCCGCCGCCCGGTACGTCCGCACGCCGATGCTGGTCATCCACGGCGAGCGCGACCACCGGGTGCCGGTCGGCGAGGCGCTGCGGCTGTGGACCGACCTCTGCCGCCTCGGGGTGGACGCCAAGTTCCTGTACTTCCCGGAGGAGAACCACTGGGTGCTGTCGCCGCCGGGGGCGCGCAGCTGGTACGCGACCGTGCTGGCGTGGCTCGACCACCACGTGCTGGGGAAGGACTGGATCAGGCCGGAGCTGCTGTAGTCCTCGTTTCATTCGGGGGAGCCCCGTAGGGTTCCGGGATGCCAGCGGGGCTAACCGACGCGCTGCAACGCGTGGGTGAGCACGAATCCCCCCACCCGCTCGCCGAGGACCGAGCCGGCCACGTCGGAGCTGCGGAAGTGGAACCCCGCCCACACCCGGGCGTCGTTGACGTCGCGCGGGACGTCAGCGAAGCGCGGGTAGGAGCGGGTCTGGCCGGTGACCAGGCTGTCCAGCGTGAAGTCGACCCGCCCGGACCCGAACACGGCGGCCAGGACGGTGGCCAGCGCACCGCTGTGGCAGGCATGGGCCGAGGGGTATTCGGGGAACGGCGGGGTGGTCCGTAGCGGTGTCCAGGTCGGGTCGGGCGCGGTCGCGGGGTTGCCGTCGGTGTCGGCTCGTGCGATCGCGTGGATCGGACGCCAGAAGCGGTAGCGGTACTTGGCGTCGAAGCAGGCGATCATGGCGTCCCCGCCGGCCAGGTGGGCCAGCGCCAGCATCCGGGCGGTGTGGACCGCGTCCAGCCCCTCCCGGGCGGCCAGTCGCAGCATGCCCCGGTTCCACTGGGCGACGTCGTTGTCGGTCCAGAACAGCGCCGTGTCGGTCTGCTCCGGAGTCCGGGCGGCACTGTCAGCCCGGCCGAGCCGCGCCACCTCGCTGAAGTCCCGGGCGTACTGCCGGCTGGTCAGCGACGGCGGGCCGGGCGGGCGGAACTGGGCGGCGTCGCCGAGCACCAGGGGACGGACCTGGGGCAGGTTGGTCCCCAGCACGATCGGCCCGGTCGGTTCGTATACGCCGGGTCCTGGCGGGGCCTGGACGTAGGGGACGACGGTGTCGCGGCCGTCGTCGGCGCGAAGCCGCAGGATCCCTGCCGCGACCCGCTCGCCGACGGCGATCCCCCTGGCCTTCGCGCGGCCGTCCGGGATGCCGGTCAGGTAGGCGGCGTAGGTGGCATCCAGGCCGGTGTCTCCGGCCTGCTGGTCGGGGAACAGTCCCACCAGCACCCCGTGGGCCGCGGCGGCCACGGCAGCGGCAAGGGAGGTGTGGCGAGGGGCGTGGAGCGCGACGGCGTACGGGCGGAAACCTCCGTCCACTGCCACGGTGGCGTCGTAGATCGCCGCGTGGACGATGCCCATCAGCACCGCGCCCTCGCCGGGGAACTTCTTGGCCACGACGACGATCGAGCTCTGCGCGACGAGGCTCCAGTCCATGATCGCCTGCGGCGACGCATCCGCGGTCGTGGCGGCCTGCGGGCCGGCCGCCGCGACCGACGCCGACGGCACCAGCGCGCCCAGCGCCAGCGCCGCGACGAGCACGGTGAACGGGAATCTCCTGAGCGCGCGGTGTCGTGGCATCGTGTGGTCCCTCCGTGTCAGAACGCCTTGGAGGGCATGCTCGACCTGTCCGCTTCCAGGCGAAAGACCAAGAAATGAACCTAGCGGGTGGCCGACACCGGCGACCCCGGAGCGGTCGCGCCCGCCCTGGTCGCGAACTGGCTCACGCCGATCCATCCGCCGAACGCCCGGCGCAGCTCACTCCGCCCGGCCACCGTCAGCGACCCTCCCCGCACCGCATCCGCCACGCGGACGTACCCCAGGTACACCTGTGTGAAGGCGCGCACGTCGGTGGTCACGTCCAGGTCGACCTCGAAGCCGGGGTCGCTGAGGCACAGGTCGACCTCGGGCCGGTGCAGCACCAGCCAGAGTCGTTCCGGGGGCGCACCATCGGTGCCGCGGAACTCGAAGCGGACCGTGACCCGCTCCGGCGGCAGCCGATCGACCCGGATGCGACGGCGGACGAACCACATCAGCAGCTTGCTGTCGAGGTTGTCCGGCCGCAGTTCCCACGCCGCCCACCGCCAACCCCACCGGCCGAGTGACTCCACCACTGGGCGGAGCTCCTCCCCGGCGACGCTGAGGTGATACTCCCAGCCCCGCCCGGTCCGGCCTGGGCGCCGTTCGACCAGACCGGCCCGTTCCAGCGAGCCGAGCCGCTGCACCAGCAGGGCCCTCGGAATGCGGGGCAGGCCACGCTGCAACTCGCTGAACCGGTGGCTGCCGGCCAGCAGCTCGCGGACGATCAACGGCGTCCACCGCTCGGCGAGCACTTCGCATGCCAGGGCGACTGGACAGAACTGGCTGTATCCCCGCATGCCCAGGAGCGTGCGCCGCACCGACACCGCGGTCAAGTTCACGATCTGAACCCCAATCCGTCGGCCCGGGCTGTGGCACCCTTGCAGCCGCAGCCATTCCCACGCCAGGAAGAGGCCAGCATGACGATGACCCGCGCCCTTGGGCGCAGTGGACGGACGGTGAGCGCGCTGGGGTTCGGCTGCTGGGCGATCGGGGGGCCGTGGCAGTCCAACGGGCAGCCGGCCGGCTGGGGCGAGGTCGACGACCAGGAGTCCATTGCCGCCATCCGGCGGGCCGTCGACCTCGGAATCAGCCTGTTCGACACCTCCGACGTGTACGGCTGCGGCCACAGCGAACGCGTGCTCGGCCAGGCCCTTGCCGGCGTGCGGGACCAGGTCGTGGTCGCCACCAAGTTCGGCCTGGTCTTCGACGAGGAGCGCCGGACCAGCAGCGGCGTCGACGTCAGCCCCGGCTACATCCGCCGGGCCTGCGAGGCGAGCCTGCGCCGGCTTGGGACCGACCGGATCGACCTGTACCAGCTGCACCCCGGCGAGGTGGATGCGGTCAGCGCCGAACCGGTGCTGGCCACGCTGGAGCAGCTGGTGGCCGAGGGCAAGATCGTGCACTACGGCACCAGCGTGGAGGCCCCGGAGGTGGTGCGCGCGTTCGCCGCGGGCGCCTCGTGCGTGGCCGCCCAGCAGCAGTTCAACGTGTTCGGTGGCAACCAGGAGACCCTGGAGCTGTGCCAGCGGCTGAGGCTGGCCAGCCTGTGCCGCTCGCCGCTGGCGATGGGCCTGCTGACCGGCAAGTACCGGCCCGGGGAGCGGCTTGGCGCCGACGACGTGCGCGTGGCCACGCCCTACTGGGACTACTTCAAGCCCGGCCGCATGGAGGAATGGTTGCAGCAGGTCGCCGCGATCCGCGAGGTGCTGACCGCTGACGGCAGGAGCCTGGCCCAGGGCGCGCTGGCCTGGCTGTGGGCGCGCAGTGCCATCACCATCCCCATTCCCGGCTTCAAGACCGTCGCCCAGGCCGAGGAGAACGCCCAGGCGATGGCGTTCGGGCCGCTGACCGACCAGCAGATGCGTGAGGTCGACGCGCTGCTCCACCGGCAGGCGCGCACCTGACGCTCAGGGCTGGCTTCCTCAGGAGGCTGTCGAGCGCGGCACGAGCTTGATGGTCGCTGATCGCGCCTGCGGGCTCACGACGCTGCCGATGATGCTGGCGGCGTAGCGGCGGTACTTGCTGCGGTACGCGGCGTCGATCTGGTCGTCGACGTCGTGGTCGGCGTCCACGAAGGTGACGTCCCTGTCGACGCCGCCGGCCCGGACGTGGCCGTCGTGGCGCGCCTGGGCGGCGCGGAACCAGGCGCCGGTGCGGCCGTTCACGGACCGGACGTACAGGTCGTCGCCGTGGCGCACGACCCAGATGGTCACCGGCCTCCGCAGCGTGCCGTCGCGTCGGAGCGACGCCAGCCGCAGCTCTTCCGCCGCCCCGATCCTGGCGAGCTCGTCGCTGGTCCACGCGGTCATCGGCGCGCCTCCTTCCGTTCAGGGCGGATGAGCACCTTCAGCGCCTCGCGACCAACCGCTCCGCGAACGCGACCCCGGCACAGCGGTTTCAGGACCCGGCCATGCCCATCATCTGGCTGCTGCCGTGGAGCCCGGGAGCCAGCGCCGGCACCCAGATGGCGGCGACCGCCAGCACCAGGGCGGCGACCCCGACGGTCCGGGCCAGCAGCTCGCCGTGCACCCACAGCTTCTCGACCAGCACCACCGCCGCCAGCACCACCATGGCGGCCAGGTTCATCACGCCCACCACCACGAACAGCGCCATCAGCGACCAGCAGCAGCCGAGGCAGTACGCGCCGTGGTGGGCGCCGGCGCGCAGGTCGCGCGTGGCGCCCCGGTAGGAGCCGTAGTGCAGCAGCAGCGACAGCGGCGAGCGGCAGTGGCGCAGGCAGCGGGACTTCAGCGGGGTGAGCTGGTAGATCCCGCAGCTGGCGAACACCGCCACCGCCACCACCTTCGCCCAGCCGGGGTGGCCGTCCACCAGCCGCGCCACCGCCCCGGTCAGCAGGTAGGCCGGGACGCCCGCGGCGGCCCAGGCGAGCAGGTAGCCGGCGGTGAACCCGCTCAGGCGCAGCCCGCGCCAGGAGCGGACCGACCGCTGGTACATGGAGGCCACCGGGGCGACCGAGGGCAACATCATCGCCGCCATCATCAGCGACCACATGCCGACGAAGGCGGCCAGGCCGAGGCCCATGGTGCCGGTCATGCCGGCCATCGACCCGACCCGGCCGGCCGTGAGGAGCCAGGCGACCGCGGCGACCAGCAGCAGGACCGCCGCCTGCGGCGTCAGGCGCCGCAGCGGCGGCGCGGTGGTGGTCATGCCGCCCAGGAGAATGGCGCCGAGTGGCCGTTCTTGCCGCTGTTGTCCAACTGCAGCCCGAACGCGTCGACCCGCGAGGCGGTCGCGCGCGCGATCGTCACGGTCGAGTTTGCCGGATGCAACACGCCGGTGAGCCTGGACACCTCACCCTCAGGGGTTTGCGGCGGGACGAAGTCCTCGATCTCGATGTCGACGGCGTCGCCGATCCTGACCCGATGGCGGCGGCCGTCCTCGGCATACTCGATCGGGGCGCGCTCCACCCCCAGCATCTCGCCGACCAGTGGGGCGAGCATCGCCATGGGGCCGCCGAGCTGCCCGGCGAAGACCGCGCCGAGCTTGTCGGCCTGCTCCTGAGAGGCGGCGGCGTCCATGAAGACCCCGACCCGCCAGTTGCCGTCGGCCATCAGCGGCGGGGTGTCGGCGAGCATCGCCACCGTCAGGTCGCTCACGTCCACGCCCTCGACCGTGCCGGAGTCGACGTGGAAGACGAGCACCACCCGGCACCGCTCGGCATCGGCCGGCATGGTCATCGCCGAGGTGCTGCACGGGCACACCATGTCACAGTTGCAGTTCTCGAAGTACCGACCCTGCAGTTGCCACGCCATCGGCCACCCTCCGCGTTCGATTCGCCGGTCGGCCGCCAGCATCTTCCACCCGGCGATGGCGGTCAACGGCGACCCGGCGCCAGGCCGCGGCGCAGCTCGGCCGCTGCGGTGGCCGGGTCGGGCGCGTCGGTGACCGCCCGCACGACCACCACCCTGCTGGCGCCGGCGGCGGTCACCTCGCCCAGGTTGCGGCGGTCGATGCC
>DASQWY010000773.1:0-2359 GCA_035640005.1 Actinomycetes bacterium | reverse complement strand
CGCGGGCTTGGAGGTGGCCGTGGTCGGGCGCGTCGGGCTGGCGGACGAAGCGGTCGGTCAGCTCGTAGCGGATCAGCGGCTGGGTCAGGTTGTACAGGTTGGTCACCAGCACCTTGGCAGAGGGGACGCCGGGCGGGACGGGCTGGTTGTCGCCGTCGACCAGCTCCACGATGCACAGGTCGGTGTTGAACGCCAGCACGCCGTCGCCTGGCGCGCTGGCACCCGCCAGCCCCTCGGTGCAGGCGAAGCTGTCGACCACCGGGGCGCCGAAGGCCTCGGTGATCACCGCGCGCGACTCGGGCGGCAGCGTCTCACCGGTCGTGGTCACCGCCAGCGGCGCGATGCGCAAGCGGCCGGCGCGTTGCTCGGCCGCCAGGCGGGCCAGCATCGAGGGATACCCGTACAGCACGGGAGCCTGCAAGGCGTTCAGTTGCTGCACCATCTGGGGCAGCGGCCGGGTGACCGGGACCGGCAGGAACCGCAACGGCATGCCAGCTCCCGCGGTGAGCGCCGGGGCCGCGCCGGTGATGTGGATGGCCGAGGCGGCAGCGACCATGGCGACGGGCAGGCCACCCGGCGGTGGTCCGCCCAGCGCGCGGAGCCGGGCCAACAGCGGCCGCGTCAGCGACAGGGCGTAGGTGACCGTCGTCGTCACCCCAGGTGCCAGGTGCGGCCGGAGGGCTATCCGGCCGGCGACCCGTGCCGCCCGGCGCCGGCGGCGAAGCGGCGGGCGCCCTCCAGGCTCTCGCCCGAGGCGAGGGTGGCCATGCCGTGGCGCAGCTCGCCGGCGGCCGCGGCCGCCTCGTCCAGGCCCCACTGCTCCAGCGCGGACAGCCGGTCGCCGCGCAGGCCGGCCTGCGGCCGGGCGGCCAGCTCGGCGGCCAGGGCGACCGCCGCCGCCACCGCCGTGCCGTAGGGCACGACCCGGTTGACCAGCCCCATCGCCAGCGCCTCGGCGGCGCCGACCGCCCGGCCGGTCAGGATCAGGTCCATCGCCCGGCCGTGGCCGACCAGCCGCGGCAGGCGGACGGTGCCCAGGTCGACCAGGGGCACGCCGAACCGCCGGTTGAACACGCCCAGCACCGCGCCCTCGGCCGCCACCCGCAGGTCGCACCAGAGCGCCAGCTCCAGGCCGCCGGCCACCGCCGGGCCCTCGATGGCGGCCAGCACCGGCTTGGACAGGCGCATCCGGGTCGGCCCCATCGGCCCGTCGCCGTCGGGGGCGATCCGCATCGGCTCCCCCGCCGCCACCGCCTTCAGGTCGAACCCGGCGCAGAACGCGCCGCCCGCCCCGGCCAGCACCGCCACCGCCGCGCCCTGGTCGGCGTCGAAGGCGCGGAAGGCGCCGGCCAGGGCCGCGGCGGTCGGGGCGTCGACCGCGTTGCGCCGCTCCGGGCGGTCGATGGTCACCAGCGTGACCGGTCCGTCGCGCTCCACCCGCACGGTGCCGTTCGCCACGGCGCCTCCCTTCGTCGTCGCCGGCTGCTGGGGCGGATGGTAGCCGCGGCCGGGTGACGCCGGACGGCGGCGCGTGCCACCATGCCCGGGGTCGGAGCCGGAGCCGGGGAGGTGGCGTGGCGCAGACGAGCGTGCCGCTGGTGGACGTGCGGGCGGCGTACCAGGCGCAGCGGGAGGAGCTGGACGCCGCGATCGGCCGGGTGGTCGCCTCCGGCGGCTTCATCCTGGGCCCGGAGGTGGCCGCCTTCGAGCAGGAGTTCGCCGCCTTCTGCGGCGCGCGGCGGTCGGTGGGGGTCGGCTCGGGCACGGCCGCGCTGCACCTGGCACTCGCCGCCGCCGGGGTCGGCCCCGGCGACGAGGTGGTGACGGTGGCCCACACCTTCACCGCCTCGGCCGAGGGGATCGTCCATGCTGGGGCCCGGCCCCGGTTCGTCGACGTCGAGGAGGCCACCGGCGGCATGGACCCCAAGGCGCTGGACGGCGCGCTGGACGGCGCCGCCGCGGTGGTCCCGGTGCACCTGTACGGGCTGCCGGTCGACGTCGACGCCATCGCCGCCCTGGCCGAGGCGGCGGGCGTGCCGCTGGTCGAGGACGCGGCCCAGGCGCACGGGGCGACCGTGGCCGGCGGGGCGGGCGCGCCGCGGCGGGCCGGGACGCTCGGCCGCCTGGCCGCGTTCAGCTTCTACCCGGGCAAGAACCTGGGCGCCTTCGGCGACGCCGGCGCGGTCACCACCGGCGACGACCGGCTGGCCGAGCGGGTCGCCCGCCTGCGCGACCACGGCCGCAGCGGCAAGTACGAGTACTCGGAGGAGGGCTTTGGGGAGCGCCTCGACGCCCTGCAGGCGGCCGTCCTGCGGGTGCGCCTGGCGGACCTGGAGGCCGCCAACGCCACCAGGGCGCG
>DASQWY010000772.1:0-3593 GCA_035640005.1 Actinomycetes bacterium | reverse complement strand
CGGCCGTGCAGGGCGGGACGTTCGTGGAGCCGTCCCGGCGGACGGTACGGTCCTTCCTGGTGGACGAGTGGCTGCCGGCGGTCCAGGTGGCCAACCTCCGCCCGGCGACCTGGGAGAACTACCGCATCCACGTCCAGGCGCACATCGTCCCGGCGCTGGGGACGGTGGAGCTGCAGCGCCTGTCCCCCGCCCAGCTCAACGCCTTCTACCGGCACCTGCTGGCCGAGGCCGGCAAGGACGGTCAGGGCCTGGCGTCCAAGACCGTCCGCAACATCCACAACATCCTGCACCGCGCGCTCAAGGACGCGGTGCGCTGGGGCTACCTGGTCCGCAACGTGGCCGAGGCGGCTGACCCGCCCAAGGGCAAGTCGGCCGAGATGCGGGTCTGGAGCCCCGAGCAGCTCCGCGCCTTCCTGGAGCACGTCCGCGAGGATGACCTGTACGCCTTCTGGCTGCTGGTGGCGACAACCGGGATGCGCCGGGGCGAGCTGGCCGGGCTGCGCTGGGCCGACGTCGACCTGGAGGCCGGGCGCCTGTCGGTGCGGCAGCCGCGGGTGGTGGTGGCCAACACCCCGCAGGCCTCCGAGCCGAAGACCGCCAGGGGCCGGCGGTCGCTGGCGCTGGACCCGGTGACGGTGGCGGCGCTGCGCCGGCATCGCGCGCGGCAGCTGGAGCACAAGCTGGCGGTCGGCGCCCGCTACCAGGACTCGGGACTGGTGTTCACCTGGCTGGACGGCTCGCCGATCCATCCGCTGCGCTTCTCGCGGTGGTTCGAGCGGCACGCCCGCCGGGCCGGCCTGCCCAAGATCCGCCTGCACGACCTGCGGCACAGCTACGCCAGCGCCGCCCTGGCGGCCGGGGTGCCGGCCAAGGTGCTCAGCGAGCGGCTGGGGCACGCGACCATCGCGGTCACCATGGACATCTACTCCCACGTCCTGCCCGGCCTGGACCGGGAGGCGGCGGAGGCGGTGGCCCGCCTCATCCTGGGCGCCGGGAGCAGCACGGCGGAGGTCTCCGTGAACAAGCCGTTAGCATCCGGGCGCGGCCGCCCGGGCGGGCAGGATGGGTGAGGGCGCGAGCCTGCTGCTCAGGTGGGGTGTCGGAGGCGGGACTTGAACCCGCACGCCCTTACCGGGCACTAGGCCCTCAACCTAGCGCGTCTGCCTATTCCGCCACTCCGACTCGAGCCTTGGGCTCCACTGTACGGTGGCTTCTGAGTGCCATCCATCTGCAGTAGCTTCCTGGCTTGCCGGCGACGATGCTACCTGACGCCGGCTAGCGACGCCGACGGATTGTAGTGCACCTTCAAGGCGTCGTCGAACCTCCATGCGCTCGACGGCACCCGATCCTCGCCGTCGTGCCCGCCCTGTCCACCGGCCCTTGAGCCAGATGTCAGGCAGGGTCGCCGACGAGCGACATCCCTCGTCAAGGGATGGCCTGGTGCCAGGCAGGACTGACGACGCCGCTCGAGATCGAGAAGGTGACGTCGTCGGTCACGCCGAGCTGGGGGATGCCCAGCCCGACGGTGCAGGACACGAGACGTTGCTCGTGTGTATCCACCGCCACGGGCGGCGATGTTTCGGGCACCGACCAAATCTCGGTGACCCTGATATCCACAGTGCGGGCAGTTGAACACGCGCCCGCTCGGCTTCGTCACTCGACGTGAACATTCGGGGCAAGTCGATGAGGTGCCGCGCTCGTCGACGACCGAGATTCGGATGCCCATCCGCTCGGCCTTGTCGCGTAGCGTGCGCAACAGATGGGCGTAGCGCCACTCCACGAGACGCCGGTTGTGACGGGATCCGAAATCCTGGTCGAGCAGGCCACTTGGTCGGCCGATGACCAGCGTCCCGACATGACGCTCGACTGCGAAGTAGATCACCTGCCTTGCTGCCTCATGATGGCCCTGATGGATTCGACGGCGGTGACGGCCTTCCACCTGTCGCTGAGCCCGACAATAGGCGCGCCACCGCCTCGACCCTCTGACCCTTGGCTTCGGCGCTTTGGCAGCCGCCCTCCGTCCTCGACCCTTCGTGTCGGCCAGATGCAGGCGCGCCTCGGCCCGCAGCGCCCGACCGGATACCAGGAGCCCCTCGTCGTCAATCGCGACCGCATACGGGTGGATGATCCCAAGGTCAACCCCGGCCACCTTGCTGGCACAGGGATGCCGATCTTCCACGGGGAGGGCAGCTGAAACGGCGAGGCAGAGACGGCCGCCCTGGTGCAGCAGCGTCACCGACCGAACCGTCCCAACCGGGTACGGAATTCCTCTCGCCAGACGAATCCAGAGGTCTGGGAACCCTCGGGCGACTGGAAGCCGGAGATGCTTGCCTTGGATCATAAAGGTTCCAGAATAGAACTGGACAGGGAACAATGCGCGCTTTCGACGCGGGAAGCCGGCCTGCCGACCGTCCCGTCGCCGTTTGGCCGCCTGGAACCAGGCAATGGAATACCGCCGAAGCACCGACCTGGCCCCGACGGCGGAGAGCTCACCAAATGGCGCTCCTCGGTTGGAGAGCTCTCGGCAGAGCGCCTGGTACGCCACGATTGGCCTGTCGCCCCAGCTGCGAATCTCCCGATTGCAATCAAGAACCCACGCCCACACATCCCCGGCAGCCCGCAGCTGCGCATAGCAGCGCCTGCGCTGCCCAGTCGTGGGCCTGAGCGCGATCACCGCTGTCCGGTAGACGGTTCTGGCCATGTGGCAACGTTACGCGGCAGTTGTGACATCGACGTCCTATTTAAAAGAGGTTCGCGAGTTCCGATGACGGGATCGG
This sequence comes from Actinomycetes bacterium, assembly GCA_035640005.1. Lineage (GTDB taxonomy): Bacteria > Actinomycetota > CALGFH01 > CALGFH01 > CALGFH01 > DASQWY01. The sequence continues at coordinate 816 of DASQWY010000772.1, read as the reverse complement.
GGCTTTGCTGGCAGCATGGCGGTATGAGACCTATCGCCTACCGCCGCAACGCCCGCGGTCTGCGTGACCGCCAGGCGTTGGAAGGCGTCCGTATGCAGGCCGGGGCGCTGTTTGCCGCCGGCCGCTCCCAAGCCGAGGTCGCCCGCACCCTCGGTGTGGCCCGGCAGAACGTCAGCCGCTGGCACGCCTTGTGGGAAGCGGGCGGGCTGCAGGCGCTGCGCGGCGCCGGCCCCACCGGACCTGACCCGCGCCTTTCGGACCAGCAACTGCATGCCATCGACCAGGGGCTGCGACAGGGCGCCCGCGCGCACGGCTTCGACACCGACCACTGGACCCTTGCCCGCGTCGCCATCGTGATCCAGCGGCTGACCGGCGTCGCCTACCACCGCGGCCACGTCTGGAAGCTGCTGCGCCACCGGCTGCGCTACCGCCGGTTGCGTCCCGCCCGCCGCGCGGTGGAGCGTGACGAGCGGGCCATCGCGCGTTGGGTGGCCGAGGACTGGCCCTAGCATCCGACGCAACGCGCGCCGCCGCCGGGCTGCCATCGTGTTCTGGGACGAGTCGGGCGCCTCGCTGCTGCCGGTGGCGCGGCGGACCTGGGCGCCACGCGGCCGCACCCCGGTGATCCGCCACCGGTTCAAGTGGCAGCGGGCCTCGCTGGCGGCCGGGCTGTGCTACGGCTCGCGTGGCGGCGGCGCCCAGGTGGCCTTCCACCATCAGGTCGGCGCCTACGACACCGACAGCCTGATCGGCGCGCTGGAGGGGCTGCGACGCTTCCGTGGCGGGCAGAAGGCGACGTGGCTGTGGGAAGGGCTG
>DASQWY010000771.1:0-18061 GCA_035640005.1 Actinomycetes bacterium | reverse complement strand
CCGCCAGCACCCGCCCGGCCTGCCCGGCCAGCGCCTCGGTGAGCAGGCCGGTCCCGGCGCCGAGCTCGACGACCAGGTCGGCGCGGCCGATCTGCGCGCCTTCGGCCAGCTCCTCAGCGAGCCAGCGGCCGGCCAGGAAGTGCTGGCCGAGCCATTCCCCGCGGCCCGAGCGCGAGCGCCCGGACACGGACCTGCACCATGACCATGCCCATATCGGCCCTACCTGACCACGGGCGCGGCGGACCGGCAAGCGGTTTTGCTACAGCCCCAGCTCGTCCAGGCCGGCGGCGGCCTCCCGCACCCGCTCGCGGGCTGCGTCCGGGTCGCGCGCCTGCAGGGCCAGGCCCGCCAGGCGGCGGCAGTCGTCGAGGGTCTGACGCGACAGCACCAGCCGCACGTCGGCGAGGGCGGGCGGGGCCATCGACAGGCTGGTCACGCCGAGCCCGACCAGCACGGGGGCCAGCAGCGGGTCGGCGGCGGCCTCGCCGCAGACCCCGACCGGCTTGCCGCGCGCCCGCCCCGCCTCGCCGACCCGGGCGACCAGGGCGAGCACGGCCGGCTGCCAGGGGTCCTGGAAGCCGGCCAGGCCGCCGACCAGACGGTCGGCGGCGTAGGTGTACTGGGCCAGGTCGTTGGTGCCGATGCTGGCGAAGTCCGCCTCGGCCAGCACCGCCTCGGCCAGCAGCGCGGCCGCCGGCACCTCCACCATCACCCCCGCCCTGGCGACCGGCTGGCGGGCGGCCTGCTCCCGGAACCAGGCTGCCTCGGTCGCGGTCGCCACCATCGGCGCCATCACCCAGGTCTCGGCCGCGGCGCCGGCGGCCGCGCGGCCGATCGCCTCCAGCTGGCCGGCCAGCACCTCGGGGACCAGGCGCACGGCGCGCAGCCCGCGCTGCCCGAGGGCCGGGTTCGGCTCGTCGCCGAGCGGCAGGAAGGCGAGCGGCTTGTCCGCGCCTGCGTCCAGCGTGCGCAGCACCACCTTGGCGCCGGCGGGGAAGGCGCCGAGCACCGCCGCGTAGGCGGCCGCCTGCTCGTCCACGCCGGGCGGGTCGGTCCGCTCCAGGAACAGGAACTCGGTGCGGAACAGCCCCACCCCCTCCGCGCCCGCGGCCAGGGCCCCCTCCACGTCGGCGGGGCGGCCGACGTTGGCCAGCAGCGCGACCGGGTGGCCGTCGGCGGTGGCGCCCGGCCCGGCGGCGGCCCCGACCCTGGCCGAGCGCCTGGCCGCGGCGCGCGCCTCCGCCTCCCGCACCGCCGCCTCGGGCGGGTCGACCGTGACCGCGCCGCCGCCGCCGTCCACGATCACCCGCGCGCCCTCGGTCAGCCCGGCGGCGCCGGGGCAGCCGACCACCGCCGGCACCCCGATCGACTTGGCCAGGATCGCGGTGTGGCTGGTCGGGCCGCCCTCCTCGGTCACGAACGCCAGCACCCTGCCGGGGCGCAGGGTGGCGGTGTCGGCCGGGGCGAGGTCCCTGGCGACCAGCACGAACGGGTGGCCCGGGTCGGGCACGCCGGGCAGGGGCAGGCCGAGCAGCCGCGCGACCACGCGGCCGCGCAGGTCGTCGAGGTCGGCGACCCTGGCCGCCATGTACGGGCCGGCCGCCGCCAGCAGCTCCCGGTAGCTGGCGAACGCCTCCCAGGCCGCCCGGGCGGCCGCCAGGCCCTCGCCGGCCAGGGCCGCCACCTTGTCGGCCAGGCCGGGGTCGCGGACCATCATCGCCTGCGCGGCCAGCACGTCCCTGGCGTCCCCGCCGGCCGCCTGGCCGCGCGCCTCCAGGTCGGCGGCGACCGCCTCCATGGCGGCGCGGGCGGCGGCGGCCTCGGCGGCCGGCTCCCCCGCCGGGCCGGCGGGCGGCTCGGGCACCTCGCCGCCCATCACCGCCACCGGGCCGACCGCGACCCCGGCGCTGACCCCGACGCCGTGCAGCCGCACCGGCTCGGTCATCTCAACTGGGCGCGTCGTGGTCGGTCTCGACCACGACCACCAGCTCGTCGAGGGCCCGGTCGGCGCCGTCGCCCTCGGCGGCCAGCACCACCTCCTCGCCCCCACGAACGTCCAGGCCGAGCACCGCCAGGATGCTGCGCGCGTCCACCGGGTCCTTGTCGCCTTTGGCGATCGTCACCTTGACCGGAAGCCTGGCCGCGGCCTGCACGAACAGGGCGGCGGGCCGGGCGTGCAGCCCCACCTTGGATCCGACGACGGCGCGGCGCTCGGACATCCTTGCCTCCTGGAGGGGGCGGCTGGTCGGGCCCCCTCATTGTCCCCCAGGCCGAGCCGGCTGTCCGTAGCGGGCGAACGCACGGGCGACCCGGTCCAGCTCCTCGTCGGCAAGGACGTTGGGGGTGCCGACGCAGCGGGCGCGCCAGCAGACCTCGGCGGTGAACTCGACCGCCTCGGCGACGGCGACGGCCCGGTCCAGGTCGGGGCCGACGGCGAGCACGCCGTGGTTGGCCAGCAGCACGGCCTGGTCGGCGCCGAGGGTGGCCAGGCAGCGCTCGGCCAGCTCCCGGGAGCCGTAGGTGGCGTAGGGGGCGACCCGCACCCGCCGGCCGGCCCAGGCGATCGCGTAGTGGACGCCGGGCAGCTCCTCGCCGAGCGCGGCGAAGGTGGCGGCGAACACCGAGTGGGTGTGGACGACCGCGCCGACGTCCGGCCGCGCCCGGTAGACCGCCAGGTGCATGGGCAGCTCGCTGGATGGCCGGGCGGCCCCGTCGACCACCCGCCCGTCCAGGTCGACAACGGGCACCAGGTCGGGGGTGATCCGCCGGTAGCCGATCCCGGTCGGGCTGATCGCCACCAGCCCGGCGTCGCCCGACCGCGCGCTCAGGTTGCCGGCCGTCCCGCGGACCAGGCCGGCGTCCAGCAGGCCGACGCCGGCCTCGACCACCCGGGCCCGCAGGTCGGCGAGCAGCGGCGCGTCCATCGGCACCTCCTCTACGCTGCATGAAACTATATAGCAAGTTAAGTATAGCGCGATTTCGATTGCATGAAACTTAACATCCATGCTAGGATCCCGTCATGCGACGGGACCCCCTCGACCTGCGACGAGCCCTCGCCCGCGTCGCCCGCGAGCAGGGAGGCTACTTCAGCGCCGCCCAGGCGCTGAAGGTCGGGTACTCCTACCCGTCCCAGCGGTACCACACCGGCCGTGGCGACTGGCTCAGGGTCGACAGGGGCATCTACCGCCTGCCCGACTGGCCGGCGAGCCAGCACGAGGACCTGGCCCGGTGGACCCTGTGGAGCCGTGGCCGGGGCGTCGTCTCGCACGAGACCGCGCTCGACGTGCACGAGCTCGGCGACGTGATGCCGGCCCGGGTGGACCTGACCGTCCCGCCCGGCTTCCGGTCCCGGTCGCCCGCGGTGCGACTGCACGTCGCCGCGCTGGGCGCGGCGGAGACCATGCAGTTCGAGGGGTTCGCGGTCACCACCCCGCTCCGTTCGATCCTGGACGCCGCCGCCGGAGGGCTGGAGGTCGACCAGCTGGCCCGGGTCGTCGACGACGCCCTGGACCATGGTCTCGCCACCGCCGGCTCGCTGCGGGCCACCGCCGACCGCTTCGGACCGGCGGCCGCCCTGGCCGTGGAGCGAGCGCTGCGGCAGGCGGGCCACTGATGCCGTACGAAAGCCCCGCGGCACTGCGTGTCGCCCTTGAGGCCAGGCTCCGGCAGGAGGCCGCCGGGCGTGGGGTGCGCCCCGACCGGCTGCGCCGCCGGGCGGTGTTCGAGCGGCTGCTGGTGCGCCTGGACGCCGCCGGCCCCGGCGCCTGGGTCCTGAAGGGCGGCACGGCGCTGGAGGTCCGCTGGCGCGAGCGCGCGCGGGCCACCAGGGACCTCGACCTCGCCCTGCGGGAGCCGCCCGCCGACGGCACCGCCCTCCGCGAGCTGCTGATCGCGCAGCTCGCCGACGACGTCGACGGCGACCGTTTCAGCTTCCAGGTCGGCGCGCCGCGCCCGCTCGCCGAGGACCTGGCCGGGCGCCCGGGGTGGCGCTTCCCGATCCGGGCGATGCTGGCCGGCCGCGAGTTCGCCGCCGTCCGGGTCGACGTGGTGCTCCGGTCGGAGGAGCTGCTGGCCACCGAGCGGCTACGGCTGCCAGGGGCGCTCGCCTTCGCCGGCTTCCCGGACCGGGACGTGGAGGTGGTGACCCCGGCGCAGCACTTCGCGGAGAAGCTGCACGCGCTCACCCGGCGCTACCCGGACCGGGACAACACCCGGGTCCGCGACCTGGTCGACCTGGTCCTGCTGATCCAGGACGGCGCGCTCACGCCCGCCGAGGCCTGGCAGGTCAGCCGCCACGTCTTCGCCGCCCGCGCCACCCACGAGCTGCCCGCCGAGATCCCCGACCCGCCGGCCTCCTGGGCGCCGACCTACGCCACCCTCGCCGGCGAGCTCGGCGTCCAGGCGGGCAGCCTGGCCGACGCCATGGAGCGCCTGCGCCGCTTCTGGGCGGACGCCCGCGCCAGCGCCTGACGCGGAACGACCCGGGCCAGCTGGCCCGGGTCGTCCGTGGAACGCGCCGGCTAAAGACACTTGCGCATCACCGCTATCTCCGACCTGATCACCGTAGGGATCACGTGGTCTTTGGTGATGCGCAAGCGTCTTTACTGCTCCTCGAAGGCCTGGTAGTCCTCGGGGGCGTACTCGCCGGTCTCGGCCAGCTCGCCGTCGCCCTCGCCGCCCTGGCCGCCGCCGTCGCCGGCGCCGGCCGGCAGCTGGTAGGCGCTGCCGTCCTCGGTGTAGTAGACCTCGTCGCCGTAGCCGTCGTAGCCGCCGCCGAAGGCGTCCACGCCGTAGGCGGTCGACGGCACCTCGGCCAGCACCGGGGTGACGCTGCGGTAGCGGACCATGCCGGTCCCCGCCGGGATCAGCTTGCCGATGATCACGTTCTCCTTCAGGCCGATCAGCGAGTCGCTCTTGCCCTCGATGGCGGCCTCGGTCAGCACCCGGGTCGTCTCCTGGAAGGAGGCGGCCGACAGCCACGACTCGGTGGCGAGCGACGCCTTGGTGATGCCGAGCAGCTCGGGCCGGCCGTTGGCCGGCGTGCTGCCCTGCTCCAGCGACTCCCGGTTGGCCCGCTCGAAGGTTGAGCGCTCGACCAGCTCACCGGGGAGCAGCTCGGTGTCGCCGCCCTCGAGCACGGTCACCCGCTTGAGCATCTGGCGGACGATCAGCTCGATGTGCTTGTCGTGGATGGTCACGCCCTGCGAGGTGTAGACCCGCTGGACCTCGTCGACCAGGTGCTTCTGGGTGGCGCGGATGCCGAGCACCCGCAGCATCTCCTTGGGGTTCGGGGTGCCGTCGATGATCGGCTGGCCGACCTCGACGTCCTGGCCGTCGTCGACCCGCAGGCGCGCGCGCCTGGGCACGATCGCGACCCACTCCTCGCCGTCCTCGGAGGTGACGGTGACCTGCACGCCCTTCTCCACCTGCTCGATGGAGACCCGGCCGGAGAACTCCGCGATCGGGGTCATGCCCTTGGGCGTGCGGGCCTCGAACAGCTCCACCACCCGCGGCAGGCCGTGGGTGATGTCCTCGCCGGCGATCCCGCCGGTGTGGAAGGTCCGCATGGTCAGCTGCGTGCCGGGCTCGCCGATCGACTGGGCGGCGATGATGCCGACCGCCTCGCCGATGTCGACCAGCCGGTTGGAGGCCAGGCTGCGGCCGTAGCAGAGCTGGCAGACGCCGACCTTGGAGTCGCAGGTGAGCACCGAGCGGCACTGCACCTCCTGCACCCCGTTGGCGACCAGGGCGTCGATCACGTCCTCGTCGACCTCGATGCCGGCCTCGAACAGGACCTCGTCGGACTGCGGGTGGCGGACCTCGTCGGCCAGCATGCGCGACAGCGCCTGGCTCTCCACGGCCCGCGGCCGCACCCACTCGAACTGGTTCTTCTTGCCCGGCAGCGGGCGCCGCACGGCGGTGGTGACCGGGATGCCGCGCTCGGTGCCGCAGTCGGCCTCGCGCACGATCACGTCCTGGGTGACGTCGACCAGCCGCCTGGTCAGGTAGCCGGAGTCGGCGGTCCGCAGGGCGGTGTCGGCCAGCCCCTTGCGGGCACCGTGGGTGGAGATGAAGTACTCCAGCACGGTCAGGCCCTCGCGGAAGTTGGCCTTGATCGGCCGCGGGATGATGTCGCCCTTCGGGTTGGCGACCAGCCCGCGCATGCCGGCGATCTGGCGCACCTGGGTCATGTTCCCGCGGGCGCCCGAGGTGGCCATCATGTAGATGGGGTTGAACGGCTCCTGCCGGAAGCGCTCCTCCATGTCCTCGCGGACCCGCTCGGTGGCCTCGGTCCAGATCTCGATGAGCTCCTGGCGCCGCTCGTCGTCGGTGATGATGCCCCGGCGGAACTGGGACTCGACCTTCTCGGCGCGCTTCTCGAACTCGTCGAGGATCTGCTGCTTGCGTGGCGGCTTGAGCACGTCCTGGATGGACACGGTGACCCCGGCCCGCGACGCCCAGTGGAAGCCGAGGGTCTTCAGGTTGTTCAGCACCTCGGCGGTCTCGGTCTGGTCGTAGCGGTCGGCGACCCGCGCTACCAGGCTGGTCAGCTCCCGGCTCTGCAGGGTCTCGTTGATGAACGGGAAGTCGTCCGGCAGCGCCTCGTTGAACAGCAGCCGCCCGACGGTGGTCTCGACCTTGCGGTCGCCGTCGGGGTCGGCGAGCTTGCCCTCGGCCAGCCGCACCACGATCGGGTCCTGCAGCTTGATCGACTTGAAATCGTAGGCCATCACCGCCTCCGCCACCGACCCGAAGATCGGCCGGCGGTCGGCCTCGGCGTCCTTCTTCTTCCCGTTGCGGCTCGCGGCCTTCGGCTGCGGGTCCTTGTAGGTCAGGAAGTAGATCCCCAGGACCATCTCGTGGGTCGGGATGGCGATCGGGCGGCCGTTGGCGGGCGACAGGATGTTGTTGACCGACAGCATCAGCACCCGCGCCTCGGCCTGCGCCTCGGACGACAGCGGCACGTGGACGGCCATCTGGTCGCCATCGAAGTCGGCGTTGAACGCCTTGCAGACCAGCGGGTGGATCTGGATGGCCTTGCCCTCGACCAGCACCGGCTCGAACGCCTGGATGCCCAGCCGGTGCAGGGTCGGCGCCCGGTTGAGCAGCACCGGGTGCTCGCGGATGACCTCCTCGAGCACGTCCCAGACCTGCGGCCGGGAACGCTCGACCATGCGCTTGGCCGACTTGATGTTCTGGGCGTAGGAGAGGTCGACCAGCCGCTTCATCACGAACGGCTTGAACAGCTCCAGTGCGATCTGCTTGGGCAGCCCGCACTGGTGCAGCCGCAGCTCGGGGCCGACCACGATGACCGAGCGGCCCGAGTAGTCGACGCGCTTGCCGAGCAGGTTCTGCCGGAAGCGGCCCTGCTTGCCCTTGAGCATGTCGGACAGGCTCTTCAGGGGCCGGTTGCCGGGCCCGGTGACCGGGCGGCCGCGGCGGCCGTTGTCGAACAGGGCGTCGACCGCCTCCTGCAGCATGCGCTTCTCGTTGTTGACGATGATCTCGGGCGCGCCCAGGTCCAGCAGCCGCTTCAGCCGGTTGTTGCGGTTGATGACCCGGCGGTACAGGTCGTTCAGGTCGCTGGTGGCGAAGCGGCCGCCGTCGAGCTGCACCATCGGGCGCAGGTCCGGCGGGATCACCGGGATGCAGTCCAGCACCATGCCCAGCGGCGAGTTGCGCCGGCCGATGAAGGCCGACACCACCCGCAGCCGCTTGATGGCCCGCTGCTGCTTCTGGCCCTTGGAGGTGGCGATGATCTCGCGCAGGCGCTCCTGCTCCTCCTCGATGCCCTCCCGCAGCAGCAGGTCCTTGATGGCGTCGGCGCCCATGCCGGCCGAGAAGTACTCGCCGAAGCGGTCGCGCAGCTCCCGGTAGTACTGGTCGTCGGCGAGCAGCTGCTTGGGCGACAGGCCCTTGAACATGTCCAGCACGCGCTCGAGCTGCTCGACCCGGGACGCGGCCTTCTCGCGGACGTCCTTGAACGCCCGCTCCGCCTCGTTGCGGGCCTTGCGGCGCTGATCGGACTTGGCGCCCTGCGCCTCCAGCTCGGCCAGGTTGGCCTCCAGCTGGGCCTTGATCTCCTCCTCGCGCTTCTGCTTCTCGACCTCGACCTGCTCGCGCTCGTGCGCGATCTCGGTCTCGATGCGGGGCAGGTCGTCGTGGCGGCGGTCGTCGTCGACCCAGGTCACCACGTTGGCGGCGAAGTAGATGATCTTCTCGAGGTCCTTGGGGGCCATGTCGAGCAGGTAGCCGAGCCGGCTCGGCACGCCCTTGACGTACCAGATGTGGGTGACGGGCGCGGCCAGCTCGATGTGGCCCATGCGCTCGCGCCGGACCTTGGCCCTGGTGACCTCGACCCCGCAGCGCTCGCAGATGATGCCCTTGAAGCGGACGCGCTTGTACTTGCCGCAGTAGCACTCCCAGTCGCGGGTCGGGCCGAAGATCTTCTCGCAGAACAGGCCGTCCTTCTCCGGCTTGAGGGTGCGGTAGTTGATGGTCTCCGGCTTGCGGACCTCGCCGTTGGACCACATGCGGATCTGCTCGGCCGTGGCCAGGCCGATCCGCAGCTCGTCGAAGTAGTTGACGTCGAGCAACTCAGACCTCCTCGACCGACGAGGGCTCCCGGCGGGAGAGGTCGATACCGAGCTCTTCGGCGGCCCGGAACACGTCCTCGTCGGTCTCCCGCATCTCGATCTCCTGGCCCTCCGCCGAGAGCACCTCGACGTTCAGGCAGAGAGACTGCATCTCCTTGATGAGCACCTTGAACGACTCCGGGATGCCCGGCTCGGGGATGTTCTCGCCCTTGACGATCGCCTCGTAGACCTTGACCCGGCCGAGGACGTCGTCGGACTTGATGGTGAGCAGCTCCTGCAGGGCGTAGGCGGCGCCGTAGGCCTCCAGGGCCCACACCTCCATCTCGCCGAAGCGCTGCCCGCCGAACTGCGCCTTCCCGCCCAGCGGCTGCTGGGTGATCATCGAGTAGGGCCCGGTGGAGCGGGCGTGGATCTTGTCGTCCACCAGGTGCAGCAGCTTCATGATGTAGATGTAGCCGACCGTCACCGGCGTCGGGTACGGCTCGCCGGTGCGCCCGTCGAACAGGGTCGCCTTCCCCTCGTTGTCGACCAGCTTGCGCTGCTCGCCGCTGGCCGGGTCCTCGAAGGTGCCCTGGGTGGCGGTGAGCAGGTCCTCGATGGCCGCCTCGTTGGCGCCGTCGAACACCGGGGTGCCGAGCCGGATCGGCTCGTCCTGGTGGGCCTGGCGGTCGGACCAGCCGGCGCCGCCCGCCCACTCCGGCAGCCGGTCGAACGACCAGCCGTGGTTGGCCACCCAGCCCAGGTGCGTCTCCAGCACCTGGCCGATGTTCATGCGGCTCGGCACGCCGAGCGGGTTGAGGATGATGTCGACCGGGGTCCCGTCGGCCAGGAACGGCATGTCCTCCTCGGGCAGGATCTTGGAGATCACGCCCTTGTTGCCGTGGCGGCCGGCCAGCTTGTCGCCGTCGGAGATCTTGCGCTTCTGCGCGACGTACACCCGGACCAGCTGGTTGACGCCGGGGTTGAGGTCGTCGCCGGCCTCGCGGGAGAACACCCGCACGCCGATGACCTTGCCGGTCTCGCCGTGGGGCACCTTCAGCGAGGTGTCGCGGACCTCGCGGGCCTTCTCCCCGAAGATGGCGCGCAGCAGGCGCTCCTCGGGGGTCAGCTCGGTCTCGCCCTTGGGGGTCACCTTGCCGACCAGCACGTCGCCGTCGCGGACCTCGGCGCCGATGCGGATGATGCCGCGCTCGTCGAGGTCCTTCAGCACGTCCTCGGAGACGTTGGGGATGTCGCGGGTGATCTCCTCGGCCCCGAGCTTGGTGTCGCGGGCGTCGACCTCGTGCTCCTCGATGTGGATCGAGGTGAGCACGTCGTCCCTGACCAGCCGCTCGGAGAGGATGATCGCGTCCTCGTAGTTGTGGCCCTCCCAGGGCATGAACGCCACCAGGAGGTTCTTGCCGAGCGCCAGCTCGCCCTCGTCGGTGCAGGGCCCGTCGGCCAGCACGTCGCCGGCCTTGACCTTGGTCCCCTCGGTCACGATCGGCCGCTGGTTGATGCAGGTGCCCTGGTTGGAGCGCTCGAACTTGCGCATCCGGTAGACGCGCGCCGAGCCGTCGCTGTGCCGCACGGTGACCTGGTCGGCGGAGACGTCCTCGACGACGCCCTTCTCCTCGGCGACCACCACGCCGCCGGCGTCGACCGCCACGCGGCGCTCCATGCCGGTGCCGACCAGCGGCGCCTCGGAGCGCAGCAGCGGCACGGCCTGGCGCTGCATGTTGGCGCCCATCAGGGCGCGGTTGGCGTCGTCGTGCTCCAGGAACGGGATCAGGGCGGTGGCCACCGACACCATCTGCCGGGGCGACACGTCCATGTAGTCGACCTCGTCGGGCGGCACCGAGGTGAACTCGCCGGTCTGCCCGACGCCCTGGGCGCCGCCGAGGTCGGTCCTGGTCGAGCGCGCGCCGGCCACCCCGGCCGAGCGGCTGCCCTGGCGGACCAGCACGCGGTCGCCGACGAACTTGCCCTTGGCGTCCACGGCCGCGTTGGCCTGGGCGATCACGTGCAGGTCCTCGTCGTCGGCGGTCAGGTAGTCGACCTGGTCGGTGACGCGGCCGCCGGACACCTTGCGGTACGGGGTCTCGACGAAGCCGTACTCGTTGATGCGGGCGTAGGTCGACAGGTTGCCGATCAGGCCGATGTTCGGGCCCTCGGGGGTCTCGATCGGGCACATGCGGCCGTAGTGGGACGGGTGGACGTCGCGGACCTCGAACCCGGCCCGCTCGCGCGACAGCCCGCCCGGGCCGAGGGCCGACAGCCGCCGGCGGTGGGTCAGGGCGGCCAGGGGGTTGGTCTGGTCCATGAACTGGCTGAGCTGCGAGGTGCCGAAGAACTCCTTGATCGCGGCCACCACCGGCCGGATGTTGATCAGGGTCTGGGGCGTGATCGCCTCGGCGTCCTGGGTGGTCATGCGCTCGCGCACCACCCGCTCCATGCGCGACAGGCCGATGCGGACCTGGTTCTGGATCAGCTCGCCGACCGAGCGCAGCCGCCGGTTGCCGAAGTGGTCCTGGTCGTCGGTGGTGGTGGAGGGGTCGCCCTCGTGCAGCCGCACCAGGTAGTCGACGGTGGCGATCACGTCGTCGGTGGTGAGCGTCAGCTCCTTATGCTGCTCGGGGTCGAGCCCGAGCTTCTTGTTGATCTTGTAGCGGCCGACCCTGGCCAGGTCGTAGCGCTTGGTCTGGAAGAAGAGGCCGTGCAGCAGCTGCCGGCCGGACTCGGCGCTGGGCGGCTCGCCCGGGCGGAGGCGCCGGTAGATCTCGACGAGGGCGTCCTCCTCGGTGCGGGTGTGGTCCTTCTCGAGGGTGCCCATCATCGTCTCGGACTCGCCGAAGCGCTCCCGGATCTGCGCGTCGGTCATGCCGAGGCCGCGCAGCAGCACGGTGACGGGCAGGCGGCGCTTGCGGTCCAGCCGCACGCCGACCGTGTCCTTCTTGTCGACGTCGAACTCCAGCCAGGCGCCACGGGCCGGGATCACCCGGCAGGAGGTGATCAGCTTGTCGAGGGTCTTGTCGGGCTCCTGCTCGAAGATGACGCCGGGCGAGCGGACCAGCTGGGAGGTGACCACCCGCTCGGTGCCGTTGATGATGAAGGTGCCCTGGTCGGTCATGACCGGGAAGTCGCCCATGAAGACCGACTGGGACTTGATCTCGCCGGTGTTCCGGTTCTGGAACTCGGCCTGGACGTGGAGCTTGCGGGAATAGGTGTGGTCCTTCTCGCGACACTCCTCGACGGACAGCTCCGGCTCCTCGAAACGGTGCTCACCGAAGGTGAGGGCCATCTGGCCGGTGAAGTCCTCGATGGGGCTGATCTCTTCGAAGGTGTCCTTGAGGCCCTCGGTGATCAGCCACTCGAAGGACTGGCGCTGGATCGCGATGAGGTCGGGTATGGGGAGGATCTCGGGGATCTTGCCGAAAGAGAGTCGAGAGGAGGCCGAGGTACGCGGGTCGCTCAACAGGCGTCCCTCCCCTTTCGCGGGAAGCGGGTGGCAGGACAGGCGGGCACGCCAAAGCCGCCGAGCAGGGGCAGGTCAAGGGCGCGCGAAGACATGCGAAGGAGCAGTGTAGCGCGTTCCTACACTGCCGTCAACGTCGAACTGAGGGTCTGCGTGGGCACCTCACTTCGTCTCGTGCGACCGAGTTTGCCGCCGACGCCCCTGGGTGTCAAGGGGATGGCGGCGCGGCAGGCTACCCATCTTAGTTAACGCCTTCGGCGGAACCGTTATTCCGCCCGCCACGTGGTGTCGTGGCGGCCGGAATCCGATCCGGGTCCTCCCTCTACTTGAGCTCCACGGTGGCGCCGGCGCCTTCGAGCTGGGCCTTGGCCTTGTCGGCCTGCTCGCGGGGGACGCGCTCCAGGACGGGCTTGGGGGCGTCGTCCACGAGGTCCTTGGCTTCCTTCAGGCCGAGGCTGGTGAGGGCGCGGACCTCCTTGATGACCTGGATCTTCTTGTCGCCGGCGGCGGTCAGGACGACGTCGAACTCGGTCTGCTCCTCGGCCTCCTCGGCGGGGGCGGCCGGGCCGGCGGCGGCGGGGCCGGCGGCGACGGCGACCGGGGCCGCGGCGGACACGCCGAAGGTCTCCTCGAACTGCTTCACGAACTCCGACAGCTCCAGGAGGGTCATCTCCTTGAAGGTGTCGAGCAGCTGGTCGTTGGACAGCTTGGCCATGGCGAACGTGCTCCTCTATTGCTCCTCGGCCGTGGCGGCCTCGCCGCCCGATGCCTGGGTCTCCTGGTTCTCCTGGGTCTCCGGTTGGTCGGCGGACTCCCGGTCCTCGGTGGCATCCGTGGCGGGTTCCCCCAGAGCTTCCGCTTCCTTCGGCTTCTGGTCGCGAAGGGCGCTGGTCATGGTCGCCACCTGGCGGAGCGGGGCGGCCAGCAGGCCGACCGTCCGCTGGAGCGGGGCCTGCAGCAGGCCCGCGACCCGGGCGAGCAGGACCTCGCGGGACTCCAGGGTGGCCAGCCGGCGCACCTCGTCGGCGTTCAGCAGCTTCCCGTCGAGCACCCCGCCCTTGACGACCAGGGCCGGGTGGGTGCGGGCGAACTCGGCCAGGTCCTTGGCGGCCTGCACGGGGTCGCCGTGGACGAAGGCGACCGCGGTCGGGCCTTCCAGCAGCGGGACCAGCCCGTCGTAGCCGACCTGGCGCACGGCGATGCTGGTCAGGGTGTTCTTGAGCACCCGGTACTCGGTGGACGACCCCCGCAGGGACGCGCGCAGCTCGCCGAGCTCCTGGACCTTCAGCCCCCGGTACTCGGTGAGCAGCGCGGCCACCGAGCCCTCGAGGCGGCCCTTGATGGCCTCGACCTCCGCGACGTTGCTCGCGTTCGGCACGGCCTCACCTCCTGGAGACACGAAATCGGACGGCCCGCTGGACCGCCCGACTGGCGTACGCCACGCATCGCACACCCGGAGGTGCTGGCCTGCGCCGGCGCCCAGGTCGGGCCTTCGTGCCGTGCGGCAACCGGACGGTCTCTGGCAGCCCAGAAGGGTAGCGACGAGCGTCGCCGCCGGTCAAGCAGGCACCCGCCGAAGGGGCTGTGGACAACGCCGCGCAGCCTCCGGGACGTTCGCCTAGCCTCCCGCACGGAACGCCGATCGCGCATCCGCCGCCATATTGTCATAGAGTTCGAATGACTCGATCAGATCGCACATGACGATCGCATCATCAGGAGGGACGTGATGGCCGCACCGGTCATCCTCGGCCTGCTCGCCGGCTTCGTGGCCGGCGCTCTCTGCATGGCCGTCTGGGCTGCCAACCGCATCGAGGAGGAGGCCTCCCGCCAGTACGACCGCGGCTTCGACCGCGGCCGCTGGCTGGCCGACGTCGCCACGGCCAACGGCCACGACGCCGAGGACGAACCGGTCCGCCCCGAGCGCCCCGCGCCGCGGCCGACCGGTCAGCGGCCGCGCCGGTCGCTGCTGGCGTTCCGCTGGGGTGCCCGCGTGCTGGGGAGGCCGAGGGAGATGGAGGTGATCGGGCCGGACATCACCGTTGCCCACGAGCGTCCTTGACCTACGAAGGGGAGACCATGCCCGCCGGCATCGCCGCCATCCTGCTCCTGGCCGCCCTGGTCCTGCTCGGCACCAGGGCCAACCGGCCGCCCTCCCGCGTCAGGCGCTCCACCGCCGGCGTCAGGCTCGCCCCCCCGGCCCTCCGCCGGGTCTGGGCCTCCCCCACCGCTCGCCGCTACGACGCGGCCTACGAGCGCAGCCTGCGCCGCCCCGGCCGCTGGTAGGCGCCCGGGCACGCGCCGGGTCAGGGGGCCGGGTCAGGGGCCGGGAGCGGCCAGGCAGGGTCGGGGACCGCACCGTCGGCGGCGCGCCGGAGCAGCTCGTCGGCGGGCATTGGCCGGCCGACCAGGAAGCCCTGGACGACGTGGCAGCCCATGGCGGCCAGGCGGAGCCGGGTGTCCTCGCTCTCGACGCCCTCCGCGACGACCTGGAGGCCCAGGCAGCGGCCGAGGGTCACCGCCGCCTCGACGATGCCGGCGTCGACGGCGTCGGTGGCCATGCCGGTCACGAACGACCGGTCGATCTTGACCTCGTCGACGGGTAGGTCGCGCAGGTAGCCGAGGGACGAGCAGCCGGTGCCGAAGTCGTCGACCGACAGGTGCACGCCGAGGTCGCGCAGGCGCCGCAGCACCGGCACGGCCCGGTCGGGGTCGGCGACGACGTGGCCCTCGGTGATCTCCAGCGTGACGCAGGGGGCGGGCAGCCCGGTGGCGGCCAGCAGCCCGGCGACGTGCTCGACCAGGCCCGACGCGAGCAAGTCGCGGGTTGACGTGTTGACGGTGACGCCGAGGTCCAGGCCGGCCGCCCGCCAGCGCTGGCAGGCCGCCAGCGCCTCGCCGAGGACCAGCCGGGTGAGCCGCCCGATCGGGCCGGCCTGCTCGGCGGTTGCCACCAGCTCGTCGGTGGGCAGCATGCCGCGGACCGGGTGCGGCCAGCGCACCAGCGCCTCGGCCCCGACCAGCCGGCCGCTGGCGGCGTCGGCCTTCGGCTGGTACCAGACGGTCAGCTCGCCGGCGTCGATGACCGCCCGCAGCTCGGCGGCGATCGCCAGCCGGTCGGCGCTGGACGGGCCGCGGGCCTCGTCGTAGACCTCGATCCCGCTGTGGCCGGCCTTGGCCTGGTACATGGCCACCTCGGCGCGCTGCAGCAGGGTGTCGGGGTCGCCGCCGTCCTGGGGCCAGCGGGCGATCCCGACGCTGGCGGCGACCGTCAGGTCGATGCCGTCCATGCGGATCGGCTGGGCGACCGCGGCGCGGAGCCGCTCGGCCACCCGGATGGCCTCGGCCGGGTCGGAGCCGGCGGCCAGCACGGCGAACTCGTCCCCGCCGATCCGGGCGGCCAGCCGCACGCCGCCTACCGTGGCGACCAGGCGCTCGGCCACCTCCAGCAGCAGGCCGTCCCCGGTCCCGCGGCCGAGGGTGTCGTTGATCTCCTTGAAGCGGTCCAGGTCCAGCAGCAGCACGGTCAGCCCGACCGACGGCCCGGCCTCGACCGCCTCCACCAGCTCCTCCAGGAACCGCCGCCGGTTCCCAAGCCCGGTGAGCGGGTCGTGGAGGGCCTGCAGCGTCCGCTCGGCCTTCTCCGTGCGCAGGCGGTGGATCAGGCGGGCCTTGTCGAGAGCGACGGCGGCCTGGCCGGCCAGGGTCTCCAGCAGCCTGCCGTCCTCCGGGCCGAAGGTGGCCGCGCCGCCGCGCCGGTTGCCGACCAGCAGGACGCCGAGCGGGCCGTCCGGCCCGGTCAGCGCGACCACCACCGCGTCGCGCAGGCCGCGGCCGGCGGCCTCGGCCCGGGCACGGCCGTCGGGCATGGGGCGGGGGTGGACGGCCGCCCGGCCGCCCGGCACGTCCATGAGGGAGCCGCCGCTGCTCACCCCGGCCACCTCGACGCTCCCGTCGGCGCCGCGGCGGACCAGGCGGCCGCCGCCGTCGGGGCGCTCGCGCAGCAGCACCTCGGCGTGCTCGGCCCGCAGCAGGGCGCTGGCCTGCTCCAGCAGCACCAGCACGGTGGCGGAGACCTCGCCGGCCCGCGACACCTCCTGGGTGAAGGCGTACAGCCGCCGCAGGCGCTGGTGGCGCTCGCGCAGCGCGCGGTGGCCCCGGTAGGCGAGCAGCAGGACGCCTCCCAGCACCAGCAGCAGCCCGGCCGCCCGCAGGTCGGCCGTCAGGGTCAGGACGGCGACCAGGCCCAGGCTGGCGCTGGCCGCGGTCGCCGCCGCGGCCGCGCCGGCGCCCTCCAGCAGCGTGCGCGCGCTGGCTCCCCCCTGGCGCAGCAGCGGGGCGGCCAGGCCGGCCAGCAGGTCGGCGCCCAGGGTGGCCAGCAGCGCCGCCGCCCAGCCGCGCGGCCCGAGCGGGCGCTCGCCCACGAGCCGGGCGAACACCGTGACGGCCAGGCAGGTCTGCAGCAGGACCAGCGAGAGGTTGAAGGCGAGCCTGCCGGGCGGCTCCCGGCGCAGGCCCAGCGCCAGCAGCGAGCCGGCCAGCCCGGCGAGCACCAGTTCGTTCGGAGCGAGCAGGTACAGCCCGGTGACCAGCGGCAGCCCGCCGAGGGAGAAGGAATGGCCGCGGTTGCGCAGCTCGACCCGCAGGGCGAAGCTCGCCGTGGCCGCGAAGCCAAGCGCGAACAGCGGCCATGGCACCCGCACCGGGCCCGGCACGGCGGGCAGGTGGCGGACCGCGACCACCCACAACGCCTCGGCCGCGGCGGCCAGCACGCCGGCCGGCGCGAGCAGCCACGCTGCCCCGGGCCCGGCGGGCTGGCCGGTCCCGTCGCGTCCCGGGCGCGCAGGCGCCCGCCAGGTCATCGGCACCGGCGGCCCCACCCGCGCCGGCGCACCGTCCTCGGCCGGCGGCGGCCGCTGCCGGCCGAGGACGCCATCAGCGGTCCGCCACGGACGAGCCAGCAGCGACCGCGAGCGACCCGGCGCCGGCCGCGACGCCGAGCGCCACCGCGACCCCGGCCGCCAGCACGGCGACCCGCCCGCCCCGCATCCAGCTCGTCCCGCGCACGCCGCCACCCCCGCCGGAGCCGGTACCGGCCGCGCCGCTGGTGGCGGTCGGCTCTGCCACAACTCATCGCCTGCCATTACTCATCGGCAGGTCGCGGCGTGTTCGTACCCCCGTGTACGGGAGACTGCGGTTGGAGCCGCCTTCGGCGGCAACGAATAGAGCCGGCCAGCAAGTTCGCTGGCCGAGCCGGCCGCCAAACTCGGCGGCCGGGCGGCCTGCTACATGCCGGCGAGGGCGGGGTCGGTGACCCGGACGGCGACCACGCCGTCGGCCGGCGCGGCGACCAGGCCCCTGGCGGCCAGGCCTTCGAGGGCCTCGTCCACGGCCAGGCTATACGCCCAGGCCAGGAACGCGCCGTCGTCCTCGCCGCCGGGGACGCGGCGGCGCAGGGGGTCGAGCGCGGGCAGGGCGTCCTCGACCAGCCGGACGACCGACCAGCCGAGCGCCTCGCACAGCTCGCGCAGGGCCGCCTCGCGCCCGGACGGGAGGGCGGGAGCGGCCTCGGGCTCGGCGCTGGCCAGGTCCCAGGCGGGCGTGGCCGGGCGGCCGAAGCGGACCAGCCAGCCACGGCCGGGCAGGGCGGTGACCCGGGAGAACCAGGTGCCGGCGGCGCCCTCGCCCTCGGCCAGCCACACGAACGCGCTGCCGAACGGCGGCGCGGCCAGGCCCTGGCGCCGGAGCAGGCGGCGGACGCCCAGGTCGAGCAGCAGCCCGCCGACCACCAGGAAGGCGGCGGTCGGCCCGCCCCGCCCGGCGACGGTGGCGTGCACCGGCTCGTACTCGACCTCGAACCGGCTCCACTCGCCGGCCAGCAGCCGCGCCATGGTCCCGCCCAGGTCGGCGGCTGCCACGCGGACCGCCTTGGCCTGCTCGGCGGCGGCGACCGGGAAGCGGGGGCGGCCGTCGGCGGTGGCCAGCCCGGCCCCCTTGAGCACCTCCAGGCGGT
>DASQWY010000770.1:0-3680 GCA_035640005.1 Actinomycetes bacterium | reverse complement strand
CCCGCCGCTACCCGGCGGCAGCGTCATGGTCGGGGAGGTGGTCGCCGGCCAGGTCTGGCCGAAGTCGTCCGACACGTAGATCGCCGCGGCGAAGGTCGAGGAGAAGGCGCCGAAGGCGACCCGCGGGCTGCCGGGGGCGCCGACCAGCGGCTCCGCCATGATGCCCCACGGCGGCGCCACCACCGACGTCCAGTCGCCCCAGTCCATGCCGCCGTCACTGGTGCGGTAGACGGTGCCGTTGGCGTAGGCCAGCGCCTGGAACGGGTCGGTGGGGTGGACCACGCAGTAGCCGCCGTCGCCGAACAGCACGTCCCGCCACAGCTCCTCGCCGATCGAGCGGGCGGTGCCGTTGTCCTGCAGGCCGACGAACATGACCGCCGGCTCGCTCGGGCTCATGCCGACGTAGTTGGTGCACAGCGACGACAGCCCCAGGTTGCGCGGCTGGAACTGGCCGCTGCCGGCAGGGTCCTGGTTGAGGAAGCAGCCGCCATCGGTCCCGGTCCACAGGCGGTTCGGGTCGCCGGGGGCGAACTCGAGGCAGTGCACGTCGGCGTGGGCGCCGGTGCCGATCGAGGTGGTGGCCATCGAATAGGCCGAGCCGCTGACCGACACTCTGCAGCGGTGGATGCTGCCGGGGAACGGGGACGTCGTCGTCCGGTCGCCTCCCAGGTAGAGCCGGTTGGCGTCGCTGGGATCGACCGCCACGCACAGGTCGTAGTCGCCCTGGCCGCCGGGCAGCAGGTTCGGCGTCCCGCTGACGCCCTTCCAGGCGCCGCCCCCGCCGTCGAGGCGGAAGACGCCGAGCAGCCCGCCGCCGGCGTTGGCGACCACCGCGTACAGCACGTTCGGGTTGTCCGGTTGCGCGCCGAGCGCGATCCGGCCGACGTTGGCGGTGGGCAGGCCGGTGCCCACGGCGGTCCAGGTCGCCCCGTCGGCCGACTGGTAGACGGCGCCACCCCGCTCGGCCGCGTAGAAGGTGGTCACGCCCGCCGCCTGGGTCGCCACCACCGCGGTGTGGGCGCCGGCCCGGCGGCGCTGCCAGCTGACGCCGCCGGCGGAGGCGACCCGCTGGTACAGGCCGCCCGTGGTGGCGCCGACCACGTTGTCCTGCTGGGACGGGTCGACGGCCAACTGGTAGAAGGCGAAGCCCGCCAGCGACGGCGAGGACGCCTCGGCGACCCAGGTGGCGCCGCCGTCGTCGCTGCGGATGGGGCCGATCCCCGGTAGGCGGGCAGGGCGTTGGTCAGGCGCAGCGTGAACAGGGCGTCGGTGTCGCCCTCGCCGGTGCCGACGTAGACCCGGTCGGGGTCGGAGGCCGACACTGCGACCGCGCCGCAGCATAGGCTGGTGCTGGCGAAGCTCAGCGGGTCCACGTCGAAGCCGTCCATCAGCGACCGCCACGCCGACCCGCCGTCGTCGGAGCGGAACACGCCGCCGTTGGCGGTGGCCGCGTACAGCCGCGCCCCCCCGGCGATCACGGCGATCCGCGAGGTCCGCCCGCCGATCGCGGGCCGGCCGACCGCCTGCCCGCGGGCCGCCACCGCCGGGCCGAGCGGGACCCAGTTGTTCAGGCCGGGCACGGCCGGCATGCCGACCGGTCCGCGCCCCAGGCGCGCCTCGGCGACCTGGAACTTGCGCTGCTGGTACTCGCGCAGCCGCCGCAGCCAGAAGTCCCTGGGCACGTCGTGGAGCACCTCGTCGCCGAGGCCGGGCTGCAGGGTGCTGCGCAGCGGCGCCGGCTCGAGGTCGCGCCGCCGGCGGGCCGGCCGCCCGCGCCCGATGGCGGCCGCCACCCGCGACGACTCCAGGGTCGCCCGGTCCGCGTCGGGCGGCGCCTGCTCGCGGGGGACGATCCGCGAGTACGACGACTCCAGGAACGGGGTCAGCCAGCTTCGCGGCCCGCCCTCCGGCTCGCGCGGGACCGCACCCGACCCGTCCGACGACCTACCCGTCCTGCGCTTTCGTGGAGTGCGCGCCGCCACGAGATCCCCCCAATCGTCGCCGTAGCCCCGCCACATGCCCCCCATTCCCGACAGATTGCGCGCTCGCGAGCCGGCTGGCAATGCCACCCTCAGATGCCGCGGGGCGCGGCCGATAGGTGAGGTGACGCTACCCACTCGACCCTTGGAGGCACGATGCGCGCCCGCCGGAACGGCGCGCCGGCGGCACGGCGGCAGGCGCACCTGGTCGGCCCGCTCGCGCGAGCCCGGACGCTGCCGGTCGCCTTCGTGGCCATCTCGCTGCTGGTCCCGCTGGTCGGGCTGGTCGCGGTGCGCGAGCAGTACGGCGCCAGCCTGCGCGCCGCCCAGATCGAGGCGCAGCACGTCGCCGAGCCGATCGCCCACACCGTGGCCCAGAGCAGCGGCTTCGACACCGACGACCCGCACGACCTGTACGAGCAGCCGGACCGGCTGCAGGGCTACATCAGCGATATCCAGCACGAGCTGGGCAGGGACATGGAGGTCATCGGCAGCGACCGGCGCATCCTGGCGGACGCCCTGCCCGCGAACCGGGGCCGCCCGTACGACGAGGACGACCAGGGCGCGCTCGAGGCGACCATGCGCGACGGGCTGCCCCGCAGCTTCACCGAGCGCAGCCAGGACTACCCGCAGGGCATCATGCAGATGGTCATCCCGCTGCGCACCGACCGGGGCACGATCGTCGGTGCGGTGGTGATGGAGTACACGCCGATCTACCACGAGCTGCTCCGGTCCAGCGCGGGCACCCGGCGGGTGATCGTGGCGACCAGCATCGCCGGGCTGGTGGTGGCGCTGCTGGTGGCGCTGCTGCTGGCCCGCGGCCTGGTCGGCGACCTGCGCCGGCTGGCGGCCGCCGCCGGCCGGCTGGCCGCCGGCCACGACCACGTCCGCGCCCGGGTGCGCACCAGCGGCGAGCTGGGCAGGCTGGCCGAGGCCTTCAACGACATGGCCATCCGGATCGCCGCCCAGAAGGCCGCCCTGACCGAGGTGGCGATCAGCGACCCGCTGACCGGCCTGCACAACCGCCGCGCCTTCCAGGCCCGCCTGGCCGAGGAGGTCGAGCGCGCCCGCCGGTCCGGCGAACCGTTCGCGCTGCTCATGGTCGACCTGGACCGCTTCAAGGCGATCAACGACCGGCACGGTCACCCGGTGGGCGACGCGGCGCTGGTGGCGGTCGCCGAGACCTTCCAGCGGCAGGTGCGCGCCATCGACCTGCCCGCCCGGCTCGGCGGGGAAGAGTTCGCGGTGCTGCTGCCCGGCAGCGACGAGCGGGCCGCGCGGGCGGCCGCCGAACGGTTGCGCTCGGAGATCGCCGCCTCCCAGATCGTGCACCAGGGCATCGTCCTGCGGGTCACCGTCAGCGTCGGCGTGGCCTGCTACCCGGAGGACGCCCAGAGCGGCGAGCTGCTGCTGCGCGCCGCCGACCGCGCCCTGTACCAGGCCAAGCGGGCCGGCCGCGACCGGGTGTGCAGCTACGCCGACCTGCCGCGCGAGCGGGTGGGCGTCGCCGACGCCACCTGACCGCCCCGCGGGCGCAGCCACAGCGACGCCCGGGTCGGTTGCATGGTCTGCTCGACCACGCCCAGCAGCTCGCCGGTCAGGGTGTCCAGGTCCACCTGCTGGCGCAGCCGGGCGCTGAAGGCCTGGATGGTCTGGGCGGCGTCGTAGCGGCGCCGGTTGAAGCGGCGGTCCACCAGCGCC
>DASQWY010000769.1:0-3889 GCA_035640005.1 Actinomycetes bacterium | reverse complement strand
CCCGCCGCTACCGGGACGGGACCGCGCAGGTCTCGGAGCTCCTGGAGTGACCTGAGCAAGCAATCAGCAGTTCAAGGTGTCACCGCCGGCTACCGATGGGTACACCGCCACCGTGGGGAGGTGACCGTGGATCCTGACCCTTGCCATGCTGACCCGCTCGAGGCCACCGAGCGCCAGTTGCTGGTGTTCGCGCGCGAGATCAACCAGCTGTGGCAGGTCGAGCGGGCACGGTCGGCGGAGCTGGAGGAGGCGCTCGGCCGGCTGCGCGAGTCCTACGTCGACATGATCCGGACCCTCGCCTTCGTGGTCGAGGCCAAGGACCCCGGCACCCGCGCCCACCTGTCCCGCACCCACGACTACGCGGTCGTGCTGACCCGCGCGATCGACCCCGGCCTCGCCGACGACGAGCAGCTGCGGCACGGCTTCCTGCTCCACGACGTCGGCAAGGTCGGCGTCCCCGAGGCGATCCTCAACAAGCCCGGCCCGCTGGACGAGCAGGAGTGGCGGATCATGCGGACCCACCCGCTGCTCGGCATCCAGATGGTGGCCGGCATCAAGCCGCTCGGCCGCGCCGTCGAGGTGGTGCGTTCCCACCACGAGCGCTGGGACGGCGGCGGCTACCCGGCGGGCCTGCGCGGCGAGCAGATCCCGTTCGGAGCGCGCATCTTCTCGGTCGCCGACGCCTTCGACGCGATGACCTCCGACCGCCCCTACCGGCGCGCGCTGACCGTCGAGGAGGCCCACCGGGAGATCCTCGACGGCGGCGGCTCGCAGTTCGACCCGGAGGTGGTGGCCGCCTTCGACGGCATCGCCGACGTCCTCCCGGAGATGCACGCCGTCCTGCACCGCACCCGCGAGCCGGTCCCGGTCAGCTAGACGAGAGGGCGTTCAGCAGCAGCGGCAGCGAGCGGTGCAGCTCCCGCTGCCAGTAGGGCCAGTCGTGGACGCCCGGGCCGTAGGCGTCGAAGCGGACGGGGATGCCCAGCCGGCGCAGCCGCCCCACGAACGCGGCGCTCTGCGGGTACAGCGCCTGCTCGATCTGGCCCGCCTGCGCGTCGGTCCCCGGCCGGTCGAGCGGTCCGGGCCGGCCGTCGCCGGCCGACACGAACAGGGCCACGCCACGCAGGCGGGCGGCCAGGTCGTAGGGGTCGTGGGCCGCCCAGACCCCGGCCTGGCGGACCGGGTCGCCCCACAGGGCGCCCGGGTCCTCGCCCTGGCCCCGCACCGAGCCCTCCACCAGCCGCGGTCCGGGGACCGGGCCGCCCTGGTAGCGGGTGTCGAGGACGCCGCTGTAGGAGGCGGCCGCCCGGAACATCCCCGGGTGGCGGGCGGCGTAGGCCATCGCCCCCAGCCCGCCCATGGACACCCCGGCCACCGCCCGGCGGTCGCCGGCGCGCCAGTCGCGCTCCAGCAGCCCGCGAAGCTCGCTGGTGTGGAAGGTCTCCCAGCGGGGCGGCCCGCCGCGGCCGTGGTTGTCCCAGTCGGAGTAGTAGCCGGCCGCGCCCGCCTCCGGCATGACCACCAGCACGCCGTCCAGCGCCGGCAGCCTGGCGACGTCGGTGGAGCGGGTCCAGCTCACGTAGGTGTCGCAGCAGCCGTGCAGCAGCCACAGCACCGGCCAGCGGCGCCGCGGCTCGGCCTGGAAGCGGCTGGGCAGCAGCAGGCGGACCTTGGCGCGGCGCCCCAGCGCCGGCGAGTCGACCACCAGGTCGCGCAGGCGCGGGCCGACCGTGGTGGTGGCCACCACCCGCGCCTGGTCCGCCGGCGGGCCGGCCGGCCGGGGCGAGGCGCACGCCGCCAGGCCCACCGCGAGGAGGGCGGTGACGGCGGCCACGCGGGCCGGGCGCGGGAGCCGCCGGCGGCGTCGAGGTTGCACGGTCCCGCGACGATGCTAGTAGCCTCGGACCCATGGAGGTCCTGGCCGAGGTAGAGCGTTCCGGCCTGGTGGAGAGCCGCCACCTCGGAGCGGTCGCGGTCGCCGACGCGCAGGGGGAGCTGCTGGCCGCCGCCGGCGACCCCGAGCTGGTGGTGTACCTGCGCTCCTGCGCCAAGCCGTTCCAGGCGCTCGCCGTGCGCGGGCTCGGGGTCGAGCGGGAGCTGGGGCTGGACGCGGTCGCGCTGGCCGGGGCCGCCGGCTCCCACGACGGCGAGCCCGAGCACGTCGCCTCGGTCCGCAAGGTGCTGGCCGCCGCCGGGCTGGACGAGGACGCGCTGCGCTGCCCGCCGTCGCTGCCGAGCAGCCGGTCGGCCCGCGCCCAGGTCGAGCGGCCGGCCGCCGTCTACCACAACTGCTCCGGCAAGCACGCCTACATGCTCGCCGGCTCGGTGGTGGGCGGCTGGGCGCCCGAGCGCTACGACACCCCCGAGCACCCGCTGCAGGCGGTGGTGGCCGACACCGTGGTCGACTACTGCGGCGTGCCGATCCAGCACGTCGGCGTCGACGGCTGCGGCGTGCCGGTCCACGCCCTGTCCCTGCGCGGCCTGGCCACCGGCTTCGCGCGGCTGGGCGTGCGGGCGCGCGGCGGCGAGGACGGCCCGGCCGCGCTGGTGGCGGCCGCCCGCGACCACCCGTTCATGCTGGCCGGCACCGGGCAGCTCGACACCCTGCTGCTGGAGGCGACCGCCGGCCGGGTGCTCGCCAAGGTCGGCGCGGAGTCCGCCTACGGCGCGGTCGAGCTGTCCAGCGGCACCGGGCTCGCGCTCAAGGTGCTGGACGGCTCCCCGCGGGCCAGGGGCGCGGCCCTGCTGGCCGCCCTGCGGGCGCTCGGCTGGCTCGACGACGCCGAGCTGGCGGCGGTCCTGCCCGCCGCCACCGTGGAGGTCCACGGCGGCGGCCGCACGGTCGGCCAGGTCCGGCCCGCCGACCTGCGGCTCTGAACCGGCGCCCGGCGCGTACGGCGAGTTGCTTGCAAAAGTTATCCACCTGGACTACTCTTGCGAATGCAAGGACAAGGGACCAGGAGGAGCAGGCGAGCGGTGCGCAAGGGCATCGAGCAGCTCGACCCGGCCGGGGCCGTCCGCGACGTCGGCCGCTACATCCGCGAGCAGCGGCGCCAGGCCGAGCTGTCCCTGCGCAAGCTGGCCAGCCAGGCCGGGGTCTCCAACCCCTACCTGTCGCAGATCGAGCGCGGCCTGCGGCAGCCGTCGGCCAAGATCCTCAAGGACATCGCCAAGGCCCTGCGGATCAGCGCCGAGACGCTCTACGTCAGGGCGGGCATCCTCGACCAGCAGGACGAGGACACCGACCTGGTCGGCGCCATCCTGCGGGACCCCCACCTGAGCGAACGGCAGAAGCAGGTGCTGGTCGACGTCTACCACTCGTTCCGCAGCGACGGCGCGGGGGGTTCGGGGGCGGAGCGAAGCGCAGCCCCCCGATGAACAAAGGAACCGCCCCAAGAAAGGAGCACAGATAGCTATGCCCACCACCAACACCACCAAGGCGCTCTACGCGGTGGCCGGCGCGGCCGACCTGGCCGTGGCCCGCATCCGGCAGCTGCCCGAGGACGCCGAGCGCTTCCGCGCCCGCTTCCCCGGCGAGGCGGCCAAGACCTACGACCAGCTCGTGCGCCGCGGCGAGACCCTGGTGACCGGCATCCGCCGGTCGCGGGCGACCCGGCAGGCCAGCGACGCGACCCGCAGCGCGGTGTCGCGCACCAAGGCGGCCAGCACCCGGGTGCGCCGCAGCGCCGCCACCACCCGCTCCTCGGCGAAGGCGGCCGGCACCAGCGCCCGCAAGGCCGCCGGGGCCGACGCCAAGGCCGTCAGGGACGCCACCGAGCACATCGGCGAGCACTAGGCGCGCACGGCGGGTCGCCGCGCCCATGCCGTGGCGGCCCGCCCGGACAGCGGATTAGCATGGGCCGCACCCGCGGGGTTTGCCCCCGCGGGT
>DASQWY010000768.1:0-3829 GCA_035640005.1 Actinomycetes bacterium | reverse complement strand
CACCCCTGGCCCGCCATGAGTGAGCTGCTCGAACTGGAGCCCGGCAAGCGGCGGGTTGTGCACGTACTCCGCGCGAGCGTCCTGGGGGAGATCGTGCTGGCTCTATGGTACGATTTCGAACGCATGTTCGATTCCATCTGAGGACAAATGAGTCCATGATTTGGACAGTCTAGGTCTCAACCGTGGAGTGCATGACCACTGCGGCGAGCGACCACCTCGGCGGAGCTGTCGCTGGATCCGCCGTGATGTCCAGCGCTGGCCCCAGGAGCACCGCGAGTGGCAGGGAGGAGCACCCGGCCATGGCTACACCGGGTACGGTTCGCGCGGCGGTGATCCGTGCGGCGACCTATCGGCGCGTGAGCACCTTCGGCCAACTCGGTGGCACCTCGCCCGAGACGCAGCTTGAGCGCGCCTTGACGCTCATCAGGCGGGAAAGCTGGCAATACGTTGGGGACTTCTTCGACGGTGGTGTCTCCGGGGCCAGGGATTCACGCCCCGATCTCGACCGGCTGTTCGAGATGTGCCGCGCCGGCCTCGTCGATGTGGTCGTGGTAGGGGATCTTTCCCGGCTCAGCCGGGACCTGCGCAACAGCCTCAACTTCGAGCATGAGCTACACCAGCTCGGCGTGGAGGTCATCGACGCGGACAACCCGAACGCCGACGAGCTGGCACGGATGTTCAGCTACCTGCAGAACCACTGGATGCGGGACCAGATCCGCAAGAACACCCACCGGGGCATCCTAGCCGCCGCCCAGCAGGGCTACTGGGGCGTCTGTGTCCCGCCGTTCGGCTGGCGGACCGCGGAGGCGCCAGACAACCCCAAGCGCAAGGTTGTCGTACTCCATGAGGCCGAGGCGGCGACGATCCGCAAGGCCGTCGAGCTGGTCGTGGACAAGCGGTTGACCTGCTGGGAGGCGGCCAAGGAGCTGAACGCGCTCGGCCTCCGCCCGCGCAAGGGCACCCGCTGGACGAACACGAGCCTGCGGTATGTGCTGAAATCCGGCCATCTCGCTGGCGACTGGATGCTGCGCAAGCATGACCTGGACGGCACCCTGCGCGACTTCCCAATCCGCGGTCCGCAGATCATCACCCTCGACCGGATGCGAGAGCTGCGCGAGGCGCTCGACACGACGGCTAGAATCAGACCAGGCAACCGGGTGTACCCGCTGACTGGGCGCGTGACCGGGCCGTGCGGCCAGCCCTACACGGGCACCTACCGGCCCGACCGGCACCTGCGGCAGTACGAGTGCCGGACCAACCAGAGCGTCTTCAACGACACGGGCAATCGCTGCTGGTGCCCGCGCATCGAGGCTGGCTGGCTTGAGACGACGGTCTGGGCCGAGGTGGAGAAGGTGCTGAGCGACCCTGAGCGGCTGCTCCGCATGGCGCGGGAGTACCTCGAGCAGCGCGGCAAGGAGATGCGCTCGGAGGCTGACCAGCTTCGCGACCTGGACCGGCGCATCACCGAGGCCAAGCGTCGGCGCACCAACCTCGCGCTCGCCGCAGCCGACACCGGCCCCGATGCTGTCGCTGACGCGCTCGCCGAGATCACCAGCCAGATCGAGGAGCTGGAGCGAATGCGCGAGCAAGCCCGCGCGTGGGCGCGGGCCAACGCCGAGCGCGCCGCGCTCCTGCGGAATCTGTGGCGCCTCGCCGAGATCGCCAAGCGCGGGTTTGCCGACCCGACCCCGGAGTATCAGCGCGATGTGCTCGCTGCGCTCGACGTCAAGGTGCGCATCGTGCGTGCGGAGGTCCGCGTGCGCCGGCACGTCCGGCCGGAGCTCTGCATCACGGGGGTGTTGCCGCTGTTCGGTAACCCCGACGACACGCTTCGTTGAACACCCGCATCGCGCCGAAGCCGTCGTGCTCGGGGTCGCGGTAGTGGTCGAACGAGAAGTGCCAGCGGGCCAGGAACCAGCCGCCCTCCTCACGGTGGATCTGCTCGTCGCGCCGGATCCGCAGCATGGCTCACGCCGACCG
This sequence comes from Actinomycetes bacterium, assembly GCA_035640005.1. Taxonomy (GTDB): domain Bacteria; phylum Actinomycetota; class CALGFH01; order CALGFH01; family CALGFH01; genus DASQWY01. The sequence goes on along the minus strand of DASQWY010000768.1, from coordinate 1,849 downwards.
GGCGGCGACGTCGCGCAGCCGCCCGTCCAGCACGTAGCGCTCGCCGGCCCACAGGTGCAGGCCGAGACCGACCCGCATGGCGCAGCGCTTGATCGCGTCGGAGGCGGCCTGCTTCAGCCGCTGGCCGTCGTGCTTCCAGTTGTGCGGGTCCTCCACGTCGCCGGCCTCCTCCAGCCGCACGGTGCGGCCGTCGACCTGCAGCGTCAGCCGCCACACGCCGCCGACGATCACGTTGTGCAGCGCCGGGGTGCCCTCCCTGGTGCGGCGGCTGCGGCCCTTGGGGTCGGGCGGCACGCCCGGCACGTCGCCGCGGATGATCTGGACCAGCTCGAAGCTGAACGGCCCGACGATGCCAAGCAGCCACTGGGTCACGTTCTCGTGGGCGACGTAGCTGTTGCCGCCGGGGTCGCGCTGGACCAGCTCGCGGGGGAACGGCCGGGCGAGCCGGGCCAGATCCGAGGCTTCGATGGTCATGATGCCGCACCTGCTTCCTGCGTCGCTGAACTACTGACAAGAGGATATCCGCAGGTAGTGACAGTCGGGCGGGCTCCGGGCGGGCGCGCCGATGCTGGTTCGCCGGGCGCCGGGGTAGGCTTCGCGGTAATGGCATGATCCCGGTCTACCCCGCTCGGCGCCCTGGCACGGGGCGCGGTCGCCGGGCTGGTCGGCACCGCCGTGATGGACCTGCTGCAGTTCGCCCGCTACCGCCGCGGCGGCGGCGGCGACCAGCTGCTGGCGTGGGAGTTCTCGGCCGGCCTCAAGGACTGGGAGCAGGCGCCCGCGCCCGCCCAGGTCGGCAGGCGGGTGGTCGAGGGCGTCTTCCAGCGGGAGCTGCCGGCCGAGCGGGCCAGGCTGGTGAGCAACCTCACCCACTGGGGCTACGGGATCGCCTGGGGCGGGCTGTTCGGGCTGGTGGAAGGCTCGCTGAACGATCCGCGGGTGCGGCACGGGCTGGCGCTGGGCGCGACCGTGTGGAGCGCCGGCTACGTGCTGCTGCCGCTGGCCAGGCTGTACCGGCCGGTCTGGGAGTACGACGCCAAGGTGCTGGCCACCGACCTCGGCGACCACCTGGCGTACGGGGTGGGCGTGGCCGGCGCCTACCGGCTCGGCGGCGGCTGATCAGCCGAGCGTCGGGATCTTCACCTGCTCGGGGAAGTAGCGCTGGAACAGGGTGTCGAAGAAGCCCTCGCTGCGCAGCTGCTCGATCACCCCCGACAGGACCCTGGTGTTGGGGGAGTTCTTGGCGAGCACCGCGCCGTACTGCTCGTCGGTCTTGAACTGGCCGGCGACGGTGAGCTGGTGATCCCGTCTGGCGCCGTCCAGCACGATCGGGACGTCGGACATGACCGCGTCGACCTGGCGGGCGCGCAGCGCCAGGAACGCGGCGGTGGTGGAGTCGTAGACGCGCGCGTTCTGCACCGGCTTGAGGGTGTTCTCGAGGTAGAACGCCCCGGAGGAGTTCTTCTGCACGCCGAAGCGGAGCCGCCTGGCCGCGTCCATGGTGGCCACCGAGGTGCCCTTGCGGACCAGCACCCCCTGGTTGGCGGTGAAGTAGGGGGCGGAGAAGTCCACCCGCTGGGTCCGGTCGGGGAAGATCGACACCCCGTTGACGTCGAAGTCGCACGGGCACGGGGCGCCGGCGACCAGCGCGTTGAACGGGAAGCTGATCCACCTGACCCGCGGCACGCGCAGCCGCCGGGCGATCTCGTCGACCATGTCGACCTCGTAGCCGCCCTTCAGGTGGGCCAGGTCGTCGCCGATCACGAACGGCGGGTTGGGCAGCTCGGTGGCGACCGTCAGCACCCCGGGCGTGCGGGTCCTGAAGCCGGCGGCGGGCGCCGCGGCGGGC
>DASQWY010000767.1:0-4321 GCA_035640005.1 Actinomycetes bacterium | reverse complement strand
TAGCGGTCGGCCAGCATACGCACGTGGTCGACCAGCTCGGGTGGTTCGCTGACCCGGAAGTCGACGCCGAGCATGCCCAGGTGGACCGCCAGCGTCTCCAGGGTCTCGGCGCCGGTGGCCAGCAGGCAGCTGCGCTCGTCGACCGCCTCCAGCAGCCCGACCCCCGGCGGGATCCGCTCGGCGACCGCCTCGGCCGGCGCGTGCAGCCGCACCCGGGTCCGGTAGCGCCAGCCCGCCGACCAGACGCTGCGCGAGATCCAGGCGGCCACGTCGGCGTCGGGCAGGTCGCGGGGGACGAACCGCGGCCCGGTCGGGGCCCGGGGCCGGATCCGGTCGACCCGGAAGGTCCGCCAGCTCGACCGCTCGGCGTCCCAGGCCAGCAGGTACCAGCGGCGGCCCCAGCACACCAGGCGGTGCGGTTCGACGGTGCGCAGGCTGGTGGCTCCGCCGCGGTCGCGGTAGTCCAACCGCAGCCGCTGGTGGTCGCGGCAAGCGGCGGCGATCGCCGTGAGGGTCTCGGTGTCCACCGCCGGGCCGGCGGCCTCCATCGGTACCGTCACCGTGACGGCCGCCACGGCGTTGACCCGGTGGCGCAGGCGCGACGGCAGCACCTGCTCCAGCTTGGCCAGGGCGCGCACCGAGACCTCCTCGATCCCGGTCACCACGCCGCCGCTGGCGGCGGTGCGCAGCCCGACGGCGACCGCCACCGCCTCCTCGTCGTCCAGCAGCAGCGGCGGCATGGCGGCGCCCGCGCAGAGCCGGTAGCCGCCGGCCAGGCCCCGGGTCGCGTGCACCGGGTAGCCGAGGTTGCGGAGCCGCTCGACGTCGCGGCGGAGGGTCCGTGCGCTGACGCCGAGCCGTTCGGCCAGCTCGGCGCCCGCCCAGTCCCGCCGTGCCTGCAGCAGCGACAGCAGCCGCAGCAGCCGGGCCGAGGTCTCCAACATTCCTTGAGTCTGCCAGTTCTAGCGGACAGAAGCTGACCGCAAGAGCACATAGCGTGCCTGGCATGGACCAACACTGTCGGCGCCCGGCGCCGACCAGCTGGAAGGAGAACGCGACCGTGAGAGTTGCTGACCGTTCCGACGCCGAGATCCGGCCGTTCCGCATCGACGTGCCCCCGACCGACCTGGACGACCTGCACGACCGGCTGGCGCGGACCCGCTGGCCCGACCCCTCGCCCGGCGGGGGCTGGACCTACGGCGTGGCCCTGGACTACGTCAAGGAGCTGGCCGCCTACTGGCGCACGGGCTACGACTGGCGGGCCTGGGAAGCCAGGCTGAACCAGTACCCGCAGTTCACCACCACCATCGATGGGCAGAACGTCCACTTCCTGCAGGTGCGCTCCCCCGAGCCGGACGCGCTGGCGCTGATCGCCACCCACGGCTGGCCTGGGTCGGTGGTGGAGTACCTGGACGTCATCGGCCCGCTGACCGACCCGCGCGCCTACGGCGGCGACCCGGCCGACGCCTTCCACCTGGTGGTCCCCTCCATCCCTGGCTTCGGGTTCTCCGGGCCGACCCACGAGTCGGGCTGGGGCTCGCGTCGCACCGCCAAGGCCTGGGCCGAGCTGATGCGCCGCCTTGGCTATGATCGCTACGGCGCCCACGGCAACGACGGCGGCTCGCTGATCTCCCCCGAGGTGGGCCGGATGGACCCCGACCACGTCGTGGGGGTGCACGTCACCCAGCTGTTTTCCTTCCCGTCCGGCGACCCCGCGGAGCTGGCCGACCTGCCCGAGAAGGATCAGGCGGCGCTGGCGTTCCTCGGCGAGTTCATGAAGGACCACTTCGGCTTCAACCAGATCATGTCCACCCGCCCACAGACCCTGGCCTACGGGCTGGCCGACTCGCCAGCCGGGCAGCTGGCCTGGAACGCCGAGCTGTTCAACGCCTGGGACGCGGCGCGGCCCGCCGACGACCCGGTCGACGCCGACTACATCCTCACCAACGTCATGCTCTACTGGCTGACCGACACCGCCGCATCGGCCGGCCGCTTCTACTACGAGAACGCCCACGCCGCTGAGCAGCCGAACGAGCCGACCACCACGCCGACCGGCCTGGCAAACTTCGCCAACGACTTCCAGTCCATCCGCCGCTTCGCCGAACGCGACCACGCCAACATCGTCCACTGGTCGGAGTTCGACTGCGGCGGCCACTACGCCGCCCGCGAGGTCCCCGACCTGCTCGTCGGCGACCTCCGCACGTTCTTCCGCCGTTTGCGGTGACCCAGGGGGCTGCGGCGTCGGCTGGCATGGTCGACGCCGCAGCCAGCACGACGCTTGCAGGTCATTGCTTCGGCCGTTGCTTGCTGGATGCGATCCTCGCGGGCACGGTCCACCGCCATGACCATCACCGCCGACATCCTTGTCCCCGAGGGCTGGAGTGGGGTTCGCGTCCAGGACTCACACTTGCCGGCCGGTGCCATGGCGTGCCCTGGTCGGACTGTGGTCCAGGGCGGCTCAGCGTGATGGAGAACGACAGGTCGTCGGCCTGGTCGCTGCTGGTTCGAGCGCAGGAAACGTCGGGTTGTGGCCCAGAGGCGGCCAGCCGGTTATTGACCACCTCGAGGGGGTGTTCCGAGCGTGAGAGGCGTTGGGCCCATGTTGAGGAGCCCTGTGAGGCCTGCGGTGAGGTCTGCATCCACGACCCACACGTGCTGCCTGCCAAGCCGCTGGGACGGGAGTGGCGTCCAAAGCGCGAGCCGAGACGCACGGCTGATTCCGTAGGAATCACAGAAGGAAGTACTCCTCCGCGACCATGCCAGGCAAGCCCTTCTAGCGGCCGCGGTGACTTGCAGGCCGGTGTCGCGGCGGTGGGCTCAGCGCAGGCGGCGGAAGAACGCCCGCACGTCGCCAACCAGGAGCTCGGGGACCTCCATGGCGGGGAAGTGGTCGCCCCGCTCGAACACCGTCCAGTGCTGGATCCCGCGCTCGGGGTCCATCACCCGGCGCAGCAGGTCGTCGGCGCCGAACTGGGCCAGGCCCTGGGGCGCCGGCGGTGCGGCCGGCGCTGCTCCCCAGTCACGGGCCGCGTGCGCGTTCTCGTAGATGAAGCGGGCCGCGGACGCGCCGCTGCGGGTGAACCAGTACAGGCTGACGTTGGTGAGCAGCTGGTCGCGGTCGACCGCGTCCTCGGGCAGCTCGGCCCGCTCGTCGGTCCACTCCTTGAACTTCTCCACGATCCAGGCGAGCTGCCCGGCGGGTGAGTCGGTGAGCCCGTAGGCGAGGGTCTGCGGCCGGGTGGACTGGATGTCGAGGTAGCCCTTGGCGTCGGCCCAGACTCGCTGCCGCTCCTCCAGCCGCGCCCGGTCGGCCTCGGCCAGGTCGGGCGGGAGCGGGAAGAACTGGCCGGCCAGGGCGACCGCCGCGGGGCTGCTGACGGTGTGGGTGCCGACGACCCGGTCCTGCCGGGTGGCGCCGAGGATGCCGACCACGCCGGCGCCGATGTCGCCGCCGTGGGCGCCGTACCGCTGGTAGCCCAGTCGCCGCATCAGCTCGGCGAACGCCCCGGTGGTGTGGGCGACCTCCCAGCCCGGCCGCCGGACCGGGGTGGAGAAGCCGAAGCCGGGCAGGGAGGGGGCGACCACGTGGAAGGCGTCGCCGGGGTCGCCGCCGTGGGCGCGGGGGTCGACCAGCGGCCCGATGACCTCCATGAACTCCACGATCGAGCTGGGGTAGCCGTGGACGGTCAGCAGCGGCAGCGCGCCGGGCTCTGGCGAGCGGACGTGCAGGAAGTGGATCGTCTGCTCGTCGATCGTGGTGGTGAACTGCGGGAGGCGGTTCAGCCTGGCCTCCTGGGCGCGCCAGTCGTAGCCGCCGCGCCAGTAGGCGGCGAGCTGCTCCAGGTAGCCGAGCGGCACGCCGCGGCTCCAGCCGGCCCCGGGCGGCTCGTCGGGCCAGCGGGTGCGGGCCAGCCGGTCGGCCAGGTCGTCCAGGTCGGCCTGGGGAACCTCGATGCGGAACGGGCGGATGCCGTCGTCAGCCATGCGTCTCCTTCCGTGGTCCTGCGGGACGGCGCCACGCTACCAACCAATGCGGAAGGATTCGTTCCGCGATCACTGGTATGGTCCGGGAATGCTGGAGACCTCGGCGCGGCTGCTGCGCCTGCTGTCCCTGCTGCAGGCCCGCCCCGACCGGACCGGCCCGGAGCTGGCCGAGCGGCTCGGGGTGACCACCAGGACGGTCCGCAACGACGTCGAGCGGCTGCGCGGTCTCGGCTACCCGGTGCACGCCAGCCCCGGGGTGGGCGGCGGCTACCGGCTCGGGGCGGGCGCGGCCCTGCCGCCGCTGCTGCTGGACGACGAGGAGGCCGTCGCGGTCGTC
>DASQWY010000766.1:0-8170 GCA_035640005.1 Actinomycetes bacterium | reverse complement strand
GGGGGCACGCCCGGCGGTGGCGGCGGGGTCGGGGTGAAGCTCGTGTCCGACCTGGTGATCGGGCTGATCGAGGCGATCAGGCCGCCGATCCCGGAGACCAGCGGGACGCTGGCGGCCGGCTGGTGCGTGGTTCCCGAGGTGCCGTGGGCCGTCCCGCCCGGGGCGGCGGCGGCCGGCGCCGGCGGGTGCGAGGTGAGCGGTACCGGGCTCTCGCTCGCCCCGGCCAGGTTGGAGCAGCCGGCCCCGCAGTTGCCCGGCTTGGAGAGGGTCGCGAAGCCGAGCAGGCCCGCGGCCAGCCCCAGCACCGCCCCCCAGGTCTGCACCCGGCGGCGGACCGAGCGGCTCCAGTTGATCCGGTAGGAGGGCGCGCGCTGGTGGTGGCGGGCCGGCGACCCGTCGCCGCCCGACACCCGCCGCGACCAGGCGCTGATGACCGCGTTCTCCAGCGGCCCGAGCGCCGGGGGCGGGGTGGCCAGCAGGCCCGACAGGTCGGCCACCTTGAAGGGGCGGTACAGCAGGCGCAGGGCGCTGTCGCTCGGCAGCGACGGCGCGGCCTCGCCCTCGTCGAGCAGCATGATGACCGGGCCGCGGTAGCGGTCACGGAGCTGCTTGTAGGCGAGCCGGCGGGCGTCGGGGGCGCTGTCCAGCACCACCGTCCTGATGCCGGCCTGGTCCAGGTCGGCCAGCTCGGCCACGGAGGCGTGCAGCGCCAGCCGGTCGCCGTTGCGCAGCAGCCCAGCGGTGACGGACGCCAGTCCCGTGTCCCGGGACAGGATCACCACCTGCTCTGCCACAGGTAACCTCGTTTCCACGCCCCTGCCGTCGTGAGCGACGGTCGCCCCCTGAGCGCCGGATAAGAGCATACTCAGCAATTCGGCGTTGAGAAGTACCAAACATACGGCCGACCCGGGACACTCCCGCTACTCGGGCGGCCCGGGGTGGCCCGGGAAACGGGCAAATCCCTTCCAGGCCAGGCCCGCCAGCTCGTCGGCCAGCTCGCCGACGGGCAGTGGCCGCCGCTCGGTCAGCCACCAGGTCGCGGCGCCCTCGGCCATGCCCACGATCGCGGCGGCCAGCGCCCCGGCGCGCGGGGAGGCCAGCCCCGCCTCGGCGGCGATGATGGCCGCCACCCGGTCGGCGACCCAGGCCCGGAACGCGGCCACCTGCCGCTGGAAGTCGGCGTCCAGGGCGAGCGCCTCGGTGAACAGCAGCCGGAACGCGTCCTCGTGGCCGTCGACGAAGTCCAGGTAGGCGCCGAAGCCGCGGCGCAGCCGCTCGGCGTTGCCCTCCGCCTGGCTGAAGGCGGCCTCCAGCTCCTCGGTGAGGCGCCCGAGGTCGTCGACCAGCAGCCCCTCGTACAGCGCCCGCTTGGACGGGAAGTGCTGGTAGAGGACGGGCTTGGTGACGCCGGCGGCCTCGGCGATGGCCTCCATGGAGGCGCCGTGGTAGCCGTCTCTGGCGAACAGCCGCCTGGCGATCTCCAGCAGCTGGGCGCGCCGCTCGGCGGCGGGCAGGCGGGCGCCGACCGGGATGCGCACGCGTCGGCCTCCTTCGCTCGTGGGTTGGCTCTTGTCAGGACGGCGCTGCTGGGGGCATCCTACCGTTCAGTAGGTTACTGGGCAGTAACACGGCCGCTCGTTGCCGGCCCTGGTGATCGCGAACCGGGAAGGATGAGGCAGATGATGGGCTTCTCGCTCACCGAGGACCAGTCCGCCGCGCAGAAATGGGCGCACGAGTTCGCCGAGAAGGAGATCCGCCCGGTCGCGCCCCACTACGACGAGACCGAGGAGTTCCCCTGGCCGGTGATCGGCAAGGCCGCCGAGATCGGCCTGTACGGGATGGACTTCTACCGCATGATCGGCGAGGACGAGACCGGCATCCTGCAGCCGCTGATCGTCGAGGAGCTGTGCTGGGGCTGCGCGGGCATCTCGCTCGGCATCTTCGGCAGCGGCCTGCCGCTGGTGGCGATGATGGCCTCGGGCACGCCCGAGCAGGTCGCCCGCTGGATCCCCGAGCTGTTCGGCACCCCGGCCGAGCCCAAGGTCGGCGCCTTCTGCGTCACCGAGCCGGGCGCCGGCTCCGACGTCAGCTCGCTGCGGACCCGCGCCGTCCGCGACGGCGGCGACTGGGTCCTGAACGGCCAGAAGGTGTTCATCACCAACGGCGGCATCGCCGGCGTCCACGTGGTGGTGGCCACCGTCGACCCGACCCTCGGCCACCGGGGCCAGGCCAGCTTCGTGGTCCCGCCCGGCACCCCTGGCCTGCGCCAGGGCAAGAAGGAGCGCAAGCTCGGCATCCGCGCCTCCCACACCGCCGAGGTCCTGCTCGAGGACTGCCGGGTGCCGGCGGACTGCCTGCTGGGCGGCGAGGAGCGGCTGCAGGCCAAGCTGGAGGCGGCCCGCAACAAGGACAAGCGCCGCACCTCCTCGGCTGCGCTGGCCACCTTCGAGGCGACCCGGCCGGTGGTCGGTGCCCAGGCGATCGGGATCGCCCGCGCCGCCTTCGAGTTCGCCAGGGACTACGCCCGCGAGCGGACCCAGTTCGGCAAGCCGATCGCCGCCCAGCAGGCGATCGCGTTCAAGCTGGCCGACATGGCCACCGAGATCGACGCGGCCCGCCTGCTGGTGTGGCGGGCGTCGTGGATGGCCCGCAACGGCGTCGGCTTCCAGCACGCCGAGGGCTCGATGTCCAAGCTCAAGGCCGGCGAGGTCGCCACGCGCGTGACCGACGAGGCGATCCAGGTGCTCGGCGGCTACGGCTTCATCCGCGATTTCCCGGTCGAGAAGTGGCACCGCGACGCGAAGATCTTCACCCTTTTTGAGGGTACAAGTGAGATTCAGCGCCTGGTGATCTCCCGAGCGAACGGCGGGATGGCCTAGGGCGAACCGCCCCTCAGACCCCAGCGGGGGTGCGGGCGGGTGCCTCGGTGGGGGTGAGGGCGGCGCCGAGCGGCCGGCGGCGTTCCACCCAGCCCAGGCCGACCACGTGCACGGCGAACAGCACCAGCGCGGCGACCAGGAAGATGATGCTGGGCAGGTAGGGCGCGCCCGGGTCGCGGTAGGCGAAGGAGGACTTGGGCGCGAACGTCGGCTTGCGCAGGCCCGACCCCGCCGGCGGCTGCTTGGGCGAGATCACCACGGCGACCAGCTCTTGGCCCTCCTGCATCGTGTAGAAGACCTTGGGATCCAGGTTGGTGACGTCCAGCTCCTTGCTGGAGTTCTTGATGTTCTTGTTGTAGTCGGCGATCAGCTTGGTGAGGGCGGCCTGCTTGGCGGTGTCGAGGTCGGCCTTGAGCGTCTCCTGGCTGGAGGGGAGCTGGCCGCCGCCGGTCGGCTCCTGGGGCGAGGGCTGCCAGCCGCTGCCCGCGGCGCCCTGGAAGTCACGGACCTTGTCGTACTTGCCGGCCAGGGGATCGTCCAGGGTGAAGAACCTGAACGACGGCTGGGTGCCCTTGGGCCCGGTCAGCGGGGTGGTGCCGGGCAGCCCGAACGTCCAGGTCGCCGACAGCAGGATCAGGAAGCCGAAGAAGCAGGTGGCCGCGATGAAGTAGCCCTTGAGGGCGCCGAAGTTGACCGCCAGCAGCATGTACACCGACCCCGGCAGCAGCAGGAAGCCGATGATGAGAGCGATGGCACCCTTCACGGGATCGCGTGCCTCCTTCTACTCCGCCTTGGGCCGGCCCGGGGCGACGCCACGGCCGGGCGTGATCGAGAACGCCTGGAAGTCGAGCTGGGGCCGCTGCTTGTTGTCGCTCTGGATCGACAGGAGGAAGTTGACCAGGTCGGTGATCTGCTGGTCGTTCATGGGCCCGCCGTAGCGCACGCCCCAGGTCGGCATCGGCGAGGGCGGCCGGCCCTGCTGGATCGTCTGCCAGGCGATCTGGGCCACGTTCTGGTCCTGGTGGCGCTGCCAGATCTCGTGCAGGTTGGGGGCGGGGTAGTCCTGCGGCTTGGCGTTCTTGACGCCGGGGGTCACGTAGCGCTTGACGACCCCGCCGGTGGCGTTGACGCCGTGGCAGCGGGCGCAGAACTGCTCGAAGGTGGCATGGCCGTTCTGCACCGACTGGCTGGCCTCGGCGCGGGAGGCCTCCTTCTGCCGGCTCGGCTCGCGCAGGTACAGGAACGGCAGCAGCACCGCCAGGAAGACGGTGAGCACCACCCCGGCGATCTGGTAGTTCTCCAGCAGCCGGCCCTCGAGCGCCTCGTCGGTCGGGCCGGGCCGGCGGGACGGGGGCGCGCCGGGACCGGCCTCCCTGGCCTTCTGGCGGGCGCTGTAGATGGCGCCGATCAGCCCGGCGATGATGATGATCGCGGCGGGGACCAGCAGGATGAGGACGGTGGTCCTGGTCATGGGGTCAGGCCCCTCCGCCGCCGACGCAGTGGGGGCCTTCCAGCTCCTGCCCGGTGGTGTTGGTGCCGCGCGGCGGGCCGGTGATGATCTTGGAGGTGTCGACCACGATCTGGTCGCCCTGCACGCTGATGGCGAAGCGGTCGAGCCCGCGCGGGGCCGGGCCCTCCTTGTACTCGCCGGCCTGGTTGTACTTGGACCCGTGGCAGGGGCACTCCCACCACTGGGCGGTCGCGCACCAGGGGACCCGGCAGCCGAGGTGGACGCAGCGCTGGTACAGGGCCATGTAGCCGCCGCCGGCGACGCCCCTGTAGAGGCCCGCCTTGTCGTCGGCATCGTCGTAGGGGACCAGGTAGAAGCGGCCGTCCGGCACGTAGGCGTAGCCGTCGTTGCCCTTGATGTCGGCGTCGATCTTGGTCTTGGTGCCGGCCTTGATCTTGGAGCCGAAGCCGGTGGTCAGGTTCGGCCACAGGAAGTAGACGGTGCCGGCCCCGAAGCCGGCCAGCGACGCCCCGAGGCCGGCCAGCCAGGCGGTCCGGAGGAACGACCGCCGGCTCACCTGTGGCTTCTTGGCCTGCGGCCTGGGGGCGGCCGGCCGGACCCCCGAGGAGATCGCCATCGATCCGGTGTCCTTTCCTTTGTCTAGAGCTCGAAGAACAGGCAGGTGGGGTCGGGGTGGACCGGGGTGGAGCAGGTCTGCGTCCACGGCCACACCCAGTTGAACCCGGGGCCCCGGAAGAACGACCCGGCCATCACCAGGATCGCCCAGAACATCAGGAACATGGTGAACACCAGGATGGCCAGCTTGCGGTTCTCGGGCCGCATGGAGGGGTTCTTGTCGAAGTAGGGGGTGGCGGCCAGGCCGAGCAGGCCGATGCCGGGGATGGTCACGCCGGCCACCATCGGGTGGAAGTAGCGCAGCAGCTCCTGCAGGCCGAGGAAGTACCACGGGGCCTTGGACGGGTTCGGCGTCAGGTTGGAGTTGGCCAGCTCCCGCAGGGGCGCGTTGACCAGCATGGAGAAGACGGTCACGAAGGCGAACATGGCGAAGGCGGCGACCGCCTCGCGCAGCAGCAGGTGCGGCCAGACGTTGACCTTGTCCTCCTGGCGCGGCTCGGCCCGCTGGATGCCCTCGGGCGGGACCATGGCCAGCAGCCGGTGGGTCTCGCCCTGCCTGGCCGCGGCGCCCGCCTGGCCGGGGAGGCCCTTGGTGGCGACGGCGGCGGCGACCCTGGCCGCCCGCTCCTCCGGGGTGAGGCGGCCACCGTTGCCGCCGCCCGGGGCGGCCGGCCGGGCGGGCGCCGCCGGGCGCGCCGGCGCGGCCGTGGCGGCGGGCGCCGCGGTCGTCGCGGCCGCTGCCGCCGGTTGCGCCGCCGCGGCGGCGGCCGGCTGCTCGGCCGGCTGCTCGGCCGGCTGCTCGGCCGCGGCCTGCAGCGAGGTCCGGTTGGGGCCGCGCGCCTTGCGCGCCGCCACCGACTTGGCCTTGGCCCGGGCGGTCCGCTCGGACTCGCCGGCCGCGATCAGGCGGTCGTAGGTTTCCTGGTCTGGCTGGATCTCGTCTGCCATCGCCGCCTCGTTTCCTACAGTGGCCCGGAGATGCCGCCGTCCTTGCGGATCCGCCAGAAGTGGACGGCCAGGAAGATGGTCGCCACGAACGGCAGGGCGAGCACGTGCAGCACGTACCAGCGGATCAGCGTCGCCGGGCCGATCTCGACCGAGCCCAGCAGCACGAAGCGGACCTGGTCGCCGAAGACCGGGGTGTAGCCCATCATCGAGGTGCCGACCGCCACCGCCCAGATCGCCAGCTGGTCCCAGGGCAGCAGGTAGCCGGTGAACGACAGCAGCAAGGTCAGCAGCAGCAGCACGACGCCGACCACCCAGTTGAACTCCCGCGGCGGCTTGTAGGCGCCGTGGTAGAAGACCCGCGCCATGTGCAGGAACACCGTGAACACCATCAGGTGCGCCGACCAGCGGTGCATGTTCCGCATCAGCTGGCCGAAGTTCACCGTGGTGGACAGGGCCTGCATGTCGTTGTAGGCCAGCTCCTGGCCGAGCCCGGCGGTCGGCCGGTAGAAGAACATCAGGAAGATGCCGGTGATGGTCAGCAGGATGAACAGGAAGAACGACAGCCCGCCGAGGCAGAACGTGTAGGTCAGCTTCAGCCCGTGCCGCTTCACCTTGACCGGGTGCAGGTGGTACAGGACGTTGTTCATCATCGCCAGGGCGCGGTCCCGGGAGGTGTCGCGGTAGCCGGCCCGGTAGATCGAGCCGGGCCGGAAGATCGACCTCCACACCTGCGAGTCCCGGGTCTGCTTCCAGACCTCCCCCGGCTTGGGGGGCCTGGGCGGCCGAAGCTTCAGCGCCACGCGTGTCTCCTCGGTTCGGGGGGCCGGTCCCTGCCTAGCTCGCCGCCTTGCCCTCGCCGACCCGGGCGTACCACAGGGCGCCGGTAGGGCAGCGGTCGATGCAGATGCCGCAGCGCACGCACTCGTTGTCGTCGATGACGAAGAGCGCCTGCGCGGTCTGGGCCAGGGTGGTGACCTCCTGCGGGCTGTCGCCCTCCTTCACGATGTCCGGGGCCAGCATGTAGATGCAGTCCCACGGGCAGACGTCCTCGCAGGCGCGGCAGAGGATGCACAGCTCGGGCGAGAGGGCGATGTGCCGGCGCGGCTTGACCCGCTCCTGCAGCCAGTTCGGGTCGACCGTGGCCAGCGTGTAGTCGTCGTGGATGCTCGGCTTGTTGGGGTTCAAGGGCCGTTCCTCTCGTGCCGCCTACTTGTACCCACCGGTGGCCTCGCGCTTCTCCTCCCCGGTGGGCAGGTCCTTGGGGTTGCGCCTGTTGTACCTGCCGATCAGGACACCGGTCGCCGTCAGCACCGCGCCGTACCACAGCACCACGATGACGTCGCGGACGGTCTGCATCTGCAGGGTCAGGGTGCGCAGGCCCAGGGGGACCTTGAACTTGCCGGTCCACTTGAGGGTGCCGTCGGCGAAGTAGAGCCAGAAGGACGGGATCACGGCCATGAACACGAACAGGCCGAGGAAGATGGCCATCATCACCAGGGCCAGCGACATCCAGCGCTCGCCCTCGTCCTTCGGTCGGATCAGCGACACCCTCGAGCCTCCAGCGGTCCCCGGATGATCATTCTCCCCCAGTGCGCGCATCCTAGCACCCGACCTGGGGGTGGCCAACGCCAGCATCCCCAGGTCAGAGCCGGTTTCGGCGGCCTTGCGAGGCGCACAAGCGCACATTGCGCGGCGGCGCCGGCCGGCACGCCGTTCGCGGCGGCGGTCGGTAGACTCGAAGGCCAGTCCACCGGAGCCGAGAGGTCAGCCAGATGGCACGCCGCAGCGCCAGGGTCGCGGCGCTGCTGGCCGCCCTGGCGGCGCTGGCCGGCTGCGGCGGCAAGGGCCTGGCGCCCGCGGCGGACCCCGGCGAGGTCCGGCAGGTGGCCTCCAACGTCAGCGTCCTGCCCGTGGCCGAGCGGCGGCCGCTGCCCGCCTTCGCCGGCCCCACCCTGGACGGCCGCCGGATCGACCTGCAGGCGTTCAAGGGCGGCGTGCTGGTGCTGAACTTCTGGGCGTCCTGGTGCGGCCCCTGCCGTTCCGAGCAGGCCGGCCTGGAGCGCGCCAGCCGGCAGCTGGCCCGCCAGGGCGTCCGGGTGGTCGGCGTGGACATCCAGGACAGCGACGCCGCGGCCGCCGCCTTCGTCGACGAGTTCAAGGTGACCTACCCGTCGCTGGTCGACAAGCCGGCGCTGCTGCCGGCTAGGCTCGGCGCGCTCGGGCCGAACTTCCCGCCCTACACCCTGGTGGTCGACCG
>DASQWY010000765.1:0-2167 GCA_035640005.1 Actinomycetes bacterium | reverse complement strand
GTGACGCTGTTCGCGGCGTTCGGGATCTTCCAGCTCGGCGGCGCCCGCCTGCGCCGGGCGGCGACCATGGACCACCTGCGGCTGTGGCTCGGCCTGCTGCGGCCGACCGGCGCGATCTTCCCGATCGCGCTGCTGGTGATCCTGGTGGCGGGCCTGTACATGGCCGACGACGCCTGGTCGTACTCGACGCCGTGGGTGGTGGTCGCGTTCGTCGCGGTGGTGCTGATGCTGGCGGTCGGCGGCGTGGTCATCACCCGGGGGCTCAACCGGCTCGGGGCCGCCGCCGCGGGCGCCGGCGACGGCCCGCCCCCGGCGCCGCTGCGACGGCTCGTCGCCGACCCGGCCACCTGGGTCTCCTCGTTCGCGCTCAACGGGACGGCCGTCGGGGTGCTGTGGCTGATGGCCACCAAGCCGGGCTGGGGTGGCTCGGTCGGGGTGGTCACCGCGCTCACGGTGGCCGGCGCGCTGCTCGGCACGGCCGTGGTGCGGGCGCCCCGCACCTGAGGCCATACTCTGCGCATGCGCATGCCAACCGGTTTCGGCTGACCCTGAACCGCCCGACCTCCTCCTCCGCCCGGCGTGCCCACCCCCGCCGGCACAGCAGGAGGAGGTCCCATCGTGCACACCCTTCCGTCGGGCGATCCCGCCCACGGCTTCCACGACGACCAGGCAACCCGCCGGCTGCTGCGGTCGCGGCCGCCCCGAGCGGCGCTCGCCTGGGCGGGCGCGGCGCTCGGCGGCACCGTCACCGCCGCCCGCCCCCTGCGCGGCGGCAGCGCCGCGGCCACGCACCTGGTCACCGTCTGGCGCGCCGGCGGCTCGGTCGAGCGGGCGGTGCTGCGCCGCTACGTGCGGCCGGAGCTGAACCGGGAGGAGCCCGACATCGCCGCGCGGGAGGGGCTCGCCCTGCGGTTCGTCGCCCACCTGGACGTGCCCACCCCGCGGCTGCTGGCGCTGGACCCGACCGGCGCGGCGGCCGGCGTGCCCAGCCTGCTGATGACGCGGCTGCCCGGGCGGGTCGAGTGGTCACCACGCGACCTGGACGGGTGGCTGCGGCGGCTGGCGGCACTGCTGCCGCCGATCCACGCCGCCGTGCCGCCGGCCGGCGGGATCCGCCCGTTCGCCGGCTACCGGCAGGGCTCCTACCGGCCGCCGGCGTGGGCCCGCCGGCCGGCCGTCTGGGCCAGGGCGGCCGAGCTGTTCCACCGGCCCGCCCCCGACGGCCCGGCGGTGTTCATCCACCGCGACTTCCACCCCGGCAACGTGCTGTGGCGCCGCGGGTCGGTGAGCGGGGTGGTGGACTGGGCCTCGGCCAGCGTCGGCCCGGCCTGGGTCGACGTCGGCAACTGCCGCGGCAACCTGTTCGGCTACGGCCTGGAGGTCGCCGACCGCTTCACCCGCGCCTGGGAGCGCGAGAGCGGCCAGCGCTACCACCCGTGGGCCGACGTGGTGATGACCATCGGCTCCCTCGACGACCTGCGCGACGACCCGCCGCCGGCGGCGGAGCGGCTGGTCGTCGAGGAGGCCCTCGCCAGGGCCGTCGCCGAGCTGCGCGGCTAGGTCAGGCGGCCAGCAGCCGGCGGACCTCCCGGGCGATCTCCAGGTCCTCCCTGGCGGCCACCACCAGCACCGCGACCGGGGCGCCGCCGGCGCCGATCCGCCGGTCGCCGCCGCCGGCGGCGTTCGCCTCCGCGTCCACCCGCACGCCGAGGAAGCCCAGGCCGTCGCAGGCCCGCGCCCGCACGCCCGCAGAGTTCTCACCGACCCCGCCGGTGAACACCAGCGCGTCCAGCCCGCCGAGGGACGCGGCCATGGCGGCGACCCCGCCCCGCAGCCGGTGCAGGTACACCTCCAGGGCCAGCCCGGCCTCCTGGTCGCCGTCGTCGGCGCGCTCCAGGATCGCCCGCATGTCGGCGGTGCCGGCCAGCCCCAGCAGCCCCGAGCGGTGCTCCAGGGCGTCGCCCAGCTCGGCGGGCGGCGTGCCGGCATGCTCCTCCAGCCACAGCAGCAGCCCCGGGTCGACGCTGCCGGAGCGGGTCGCCATCACCAGGCCCTCCAGCGGGGTGAATCCCATGGTGGTGTCCACCGAGCGCCCGCCGAGCACCGCGGCCAGCGACGCGCCCGCCCCCAGGTGGCAGGTCACCACCCGCAGCCCTGCCGGGTCGCG
>DASQWY010000764.1:0-2740 GCA_035640005.1 Actinomycetes bacterium | reverse complement strand
CCACCGCCAGCCGGTGCCGGGCGCCGCCGAGCTCGGCGGCGCGCCGCGACGCCCACTCGGTGGCGGCGAGCGCGTCCTCGACCGCGGCCGGGTAGGGATGCTCCGGCGCCAGCCGGTAGCCGACTCCGACCACCACCGCCGGCACGGCCTCGGCCAGGGCCCGGCACAGCGGGTCGTAGGTGTCCAGCGTCCCCACCACCCAGCCGCCGCCGTGGAACCAGACCACGACCGGGAACGGCGGCCGGCCGTGCGGGGTGTAGACCCGCAGCGGCACCTCGCCGGCGGGGCCGGGCGCCGACCGCTCGGCGACGCCGGCGACCCCGACCGGCGGGCCGTTCAGCACCGCCGCGGCGGCCACGTGCGACTCGCGCGCCCCGGCCACCGACTGCTCGTGCGGCTGGGGCCCGCCGGTCGCCGCCATGCGGTCCAGCAGCGCCTGGATCTGGGGGTCGACCGACATGCCGCTCCTGTGGACGCCGGATTTCGCCTGAATGCGGACCCCGGGTTACACTCTAGCCCCCCAGCCGGTCCCCCAGAAGGCACACCGTATCCGTTTCCCCCAAGCGGAAGGACGCCTACACAATGCGCCGGGTGCTCGTCGGCGTGGTCGCGCTTGCCGTCCTGCTCGGCCTGGGCACCAGCGGGCGAGCCGAGTCGCTCGCCTCCGCCCGGGCCCGTGAGCGGAAGCTGCGGAGCCAGCTCGAAGCGGCCACCGCTCAGCTCGAAGCCACCAACAACGCCCTCGAGGACACCGAGGCGCGGCTGCAGTTCGACCGACGCCAGCTCGACGTGGCCGGCCAGGGCCTGGCGGCCGCCCGCGCCTCGCTGGCCGCCGAGGTCTCCTCGCTGTACCGCTCCGGCGGCTTCTCCATGGTCGACGCGCTGCTGGACCGCGACGGCCAGCACATGCCCCAGCGGCTGGAGCTGGTCACCGTGCTGCTGGGCCGGCAGGCCGACACGGTCGCCGACGCCAAGGCCGCCAACGCCGCCTACCACCAAGCCGTCGAGCAGCTCGCCGCCGACCAGGCCCGCGACCGGCAGCTGCGCGCCGACGGCAAGGCCGAGCTCGCCAAGCTGAACAAGCGCCTGGTCGCCGCGCGCGAGCTGATGGACCGCCTGGCCGGGTTCCCGGGCGGCCAGGCCGCCTACCCGGTCGGCACGGTGGCGATCTCCGGCCACCCCTACCACTGCCCGGTGGAGCCGCCATACTCGTTCGTGGACACCTTCGGCGCCCCGCGTCCGGGCGGTCGCGTCCACGAGGGCAACGACATCATGGCTCCCTGGGGCGCGCGGGAGTTCGCCTTCACCAACGGGGTGATCAGCCGCGAGCACTCCAACACCCTGGGCGGCATCACCCTGTACCTGCAGGGCGACGACGGCAACGAGTACTACTACGCCCACCTGTCGCGCTACGCGGTGCCGCAGGGGACCAGGGTCAAGGCCGGCCAGCTGGTCTCCTACGTCGGCCAGACCGGGGACGCCCGCTACACCGCCCCCCACCTGCACTTCGAGTACCACCCTGGGGGAGGGTCCCCGGCCGACCCCTACCCGATGCTCAAGCGCGCCTGCGGCTGAGCCACCCGGCCTGCTTGACAGGATCGAACGTGCGTTCGAGACTGGGCGGAGCAACCGTCACCGGGATGGGGGACCATGGCACAGCCCAGGACGAGCAGGCAGGCGCGCGAGCTGACGATCCTCGGCCGGCTGGACGTGCCGGGCGGCGCCCACCGGCCGTCCCTGGACGAGCTGGCGGCGGCCGCCGGCGCGGCCAAGTCGACCGTCCGCAGCGACCTGCTGCGGCTGGAGGCGGCCGGTCAGGTGGCCGCCGCCGCGCCGCCCGGCGGCCGGCCGCGTAGCTACCGGCTCGCCCGCGGCTGGGCGCTGACCCCTGTGGGGGCGCGCCGCATCCGCCGGCCGTGGCCCGCCGCTCGCCGCGCGCCCACCCGCGTCGGCCGGCCGCTGCTGCCCGTGCGCAGCCGCATCGCCGCCGGGCCGCCGCTGGCGGGGGACGCCTACACCGACGACTACGACGGCCAGACCCTGCAGGACGTCCTCGCCCTCAGCGACGACGACTACCTGGTCGAGGTGGCCGGCCACTCCATGGTCGACGAGGGCCTGCAGCCGGGCGACTACGCGATCATCCACCCGCAGACGGCCGACCAGACCCGCGACGGCGACGTCATCGTCGCCCGGGTCCGCGACCTCGGCGCCGAGCTGGCCGGCCTCACCCTCAAGCGCTTCTTCAGGGACGACGGCCTGGTCCGGCTGGAGCCGGCCAACCTGCACGGCCTGGACCGCGACGGGCGGCCCTACCAGGCGCAGCGCTACGACCCGGCCGAGGTCGACGTGTGCGGCAAGCTGGTCGGCGTGGTGCGGCGGGTTAACCGGGTGGGCCGCCGGCGAGGCTGAGCCAGGGTCGGGGCACCACGCTGACCACCAATGCGGGCCGGGTAGTGGGGGGGTTCGGGGGGGAGCGAGCTCCCCCCCGAATGAACCGGGGACTACAGCAATTCCGGCCTCAGCCAATCCTTCCCCAGCACGTGATGGTCGAGGAAGGCGAGGACGGTCTCGTACCAGACCCGCACGTTCGACGGTTTCAGGACCCAGTGGTTCTCGTCGGGGAAGTAGAGGAACTTCGCCTCCACGCCACGGAACTTGAGATCGGTCCACAGCTGCAGCGCCTCGCCGATCGGCACGCGGTAGTCCTTCTCGCCGTGGATCACAAGCATCGGCGTGCGGA
>DASQWY010000763.1:0-4441 GCA_035640005.1 Actinomycetes bacterium | reverse complement strand
AGCCGAGGGCGCCCATGCGGGGGTCTGGGCGCCCCCGCCAGATGCTGACAGCGAGGAATCGAGCAGGGTGAAGCCGGAGCGGGCTGGCGCGACGGGAGCACCGCGGGCAGCGGAGCGGCTGCTCCCCGTGCTGGCCTTGGTCGTGCTCGCGGCGCTGCTGGCCGGCTGCGGCCGCCTACCGGCGGCCAGGCACCACGACCTGCAAGGGACCTACATCGTGCACGGGACCTTCCGGCACCGCAGCTACGGTGCGGCCTGCAACCCGGCCGAGGCGGGCTACCCGGACATCCACGCGGGCACGCCGGTGACGGTCAAGGACGGGACCGGCGCGCTGCTCGGCTCACTGGCGCTAGACGGCGGGACCTTGCGCAAGGGCGCGCTCGACGACCGGACCGACGACTGCGTGTTCTCGTTCGCGCTGAGGGTGGCGGAGCGGGACGCCTACCGGATCGAGGTAGGGCGGCGCGGCGCGGTCCCGTTCAAGCGGGCCGACCTGGAACGCTCCAACTGGAAGGCAGAGCTCACGATCGGCGCCTACACGATGTTCCAGGGCATCTGACCGTGTCCGACATGGATCCCGACCCCGGGGTGGACATGACCAAGCAGGAGCAGGAGCAGGAGCCGGAGCGCGAGCCGACGACCGCGACCGTCGCCCAGGCGAGGACGGTGGCGCTGGCCGAACGGTTCCCGATCCGCCGGATCATCCTGATCGGCCTGAGCGTGCTGATCACCGTCGGCGTGGTCACCGGCTCCTGGAAGACGCTGACCCTCCCGGAGGGTCGCATCGACGGCGCCGGCTGGCGCGACCTGCTGGTGTTCGGCGTCGCGCTGGGCAGCATCTACGCGCTGATCGCGCTCGGCTACAGCCTGGTGTACGGCATCCTGCTGATGATCAACTTCGCCCACGGCGAGGTGTTCATGTCCGGGGCGTTCATCTCCTTCTACGTCGCCCGGACCCTGGACAGCAACGGGATGCTCGACCGCGACCCGATCGTGAGCATCGCCATCCTTCTGCTGGTGGCGATGGCGGTGTCGATGCTGGTGGCGGTGCTGCTGGAGCGGATCGCCTACCGGCCGCTGCGCAACGCCCCACGACTGGTCCCGCTGATCACCGCGATCGGTGCCTCCCTGTTCCTGCAGTACACCTTCGCGAGCTTCTTCGGCTCCGACTCCAAGGGCTACCCCGGCCCGAAGAGCCTGGAGGGCACCTGGACGATCCTCGGGATCCCGATCGGCAGGAGCCTGCTGGTGACCATCGTCGCGGCGGTGGTGATGATGGTCGGGCTCACCCAGTTCATCTCCCGGACCAAGGTGGGCAAGGCCATGCGGGCGGTGGCGGAGGACAAGGAGATCGCCAGCCTGATGGGCATCGACGTCGACCGGGTGATCGTCACCACCTTCGCCGTCGGCGGGATCCTGGCCGGGGTGGCGGGGGTGATGTTCGCCCTGGCGTTCGGCTTCGTCCAGTTCAACATGGGCTTCGTCCCCGGGATCAAGGCGTTCACCGCGGCGGTGCTTGGCGGCATCGGCAGCGTCACCGGCGCGGCCCTCGGCGGGCTGATCCTCGGAGTCGTCGAGTCGATCGGGCCGGTGCTGCTGCTGCACGGCATCCACGTGCCCGCCCCCAACCAGCTCAGGGACGTGGTGGCGTTCACCATCCTCGTGCTGATCCTGATCTTCCGGCCCGGGGGCCTGTTCGGCACCGGTGAGTCCGACAGGGGATGAGGCGGCCGTGACCGGACCTCCATTGCTGCGCAGCGCCGCCAGGGCCGGGCTCGTCGGCGGCGCCGCCCTGGTCTACCTCGCGCTCGCGGGGATGATCGAGAAGTTCGACGCCCGCAACCTCATCAGCGACTGGCTCACCCTCGGCAAGCTGATCACGTGGCTGCCGCCGCTGCTGACCGGCTACTTCGCCACCAGGCCGCGGCTGGTGGCGGGCCGGACGGAGCGGCTGCCGCCGCCGGCGGCGGTCACCGCCGGGGTGGTCGCCGGCGCGGTCGCCGGCGCGCTCACCGCGCTCGGGGTCGCGCTGGTGCACGTCTTCCCGGACGGCGCGGTGCGCAGCGTCTTCGTGTCGGCCTCGCCGAAGCTGCTGGAGATCCTCACCTTCGGCCAGAGCCTCGGCGTCGGCATGCTGCTGCTGGTGCTGGTCGGCGCGCTGCTCGGCGGGCTCGGTGCCGGCTTCCGCGTCCTGCCCGACCGGCTGCGGCGCCCGCTCGGCGTGGGACTGGCGGTGACGCTGACGTTCGCCCTGCTGCAGCGGATCATCCCACCGCTGCTGTTCCAGCTGGACCTGAGCACCGCCTGGCTGTACAGCACGACCCTGCTGGGGCTGACGGTGGTCGGCGCGGTGGTGGTGTTCGCGGTGTCGGCCGGGGTGACGGCGCTGTGGGTGGCCGGCGGCGCGACCGTGCGCCGGCGGGTGGCGGGGCTGCCGCGTGGGCGCCGCAGGCTGCTGGACGGGACCGGCGTGCTGCTGCTGGCGGTGGCGCTGGTGGCGCTGCCGCAGCTGCTCGGCTCGACCCTCTCCCAGGTGCTCGGCACGGTCGGCATCTTCCTGCTGATGGGGCTGGGCCTGAACATCGTGGTCGGCTACGCGGGCCTGCTCGACCTCGGCTACGTCGCCTTCTTCGCCGCCGGCGCCTACCTGACCGGGCTGTTCACCGGGGCGCACCTGGTGACCTCGCTGGGGGAGCTGGCCTCCCCGGAGTTCCTGCTGCACCTCAACTTCTACCCGGCGGTGCCGCTGGTGATCGTGGTCACCGCGTTCATCGGCGTGCTGATCGGCGCGCCGGTGCTGCGCCTGCGCGGCGACTACCTGGCGATCGTCACCCTCGGCTTCGGCGAGATCGCCAGGGTGCTGCTGCAGTCCTCCTGGCTGGTGCGGCTCACCGGCGGGCCGCAGGGGCTGCGGGACGTCACCGACGCGCACATCGGCGGCGTCGGCTTCCGCGACCCGCAGCCGTTCTTCTACCTGGTACTGGCGTTCTGCGCGCTGGCGATCTTCGTGTCGCGGCGGCTGGCCGACTCGCGGGTAGGGCGGGCGTGGAGCGCGATGCGCGAGGACGAGCTGGCCGCCGAGGCGATGGGCGTCAGCACCGTCAAGTACAAGCTGCTGGCCTTCGCCATGGGCGCGGCCATCGGCTGCCTGTCGGGCACGCTGTTCGCGGTCCAGATCGGCTCGCTGGCGCCGGCCAGCTTCACCATCTTCGTGTCGATCACCGCCCTGGCGGTGGTGATCCTCGGCGGCATGGGCAGCATCCCCGGGGTGGTGGTCGGCACCCTGCTGCTGATCGGCCTGCCCGGCCTGCTCGACGAGTTCGAGGAGTACCGGCTGCTGATCTACGGCGCCGCCCTGATCATGGTGATGGTGCTGCGGCCGCAGGGGCTGGTCCCGAACGTGCGCCGCATGCGCGAGCTGGAGGGCGAGGAGGCCGCGCAGGACGAGTGGCTGAAACAGGAGGAGGCGCCGGCGGTGACCGTGGGCGGGGGAGGCGCCTCGTGAGCGCGCTGCTGCAGGTCCGCGGGCTGGTCAAGCGCTTCGGCGGCCTGAACGCCGTCGACGGCGTCGACCTGGACGTGGAGGCCGGCGAGATCCTCAGCGTGATCGGCCCCAACGGCGCCGGCAAGACCACCCTGTTCAACGTGGTCACCGGGCTGTACGCCCCGGACGAGGGGTCGATCCACTTCGACGGGCACAACCTGGTCGGGCTCAAGCCCAACCAGATCTGCACCATCGGCATCGCCCGCACCTTCCAGACCGTGCGCCTGTTCACCAACATGAGCGTGCTGGAGAACGCCATGGTGGGCCAGCACTCCCGCACCCGCTCCGGGGTGCTCGGGGCGGTACTGCGCCTGCCCCGCACGCGCGCCGAGGAGCGCCAGGTGCGCGAGCAGGCGCGCTCGGCGCTGTCGTTCTTCGGCAGCCGCCTGGCCAGCTACCGGGAGGACCAGCCGGCGTTCGCGCTGTCGTACGCCAACCGCCGCCGGCTGGAGATCGCCAGGGCCATGGCCACCAGCCCCAAGCTCATCCTGCTGGACGAGCCGACCGCCGGGATGAACCCCAAGGAGACCGGGGAGATGACCCACCTCATCGGCGACCTGCGGGACCAGCGCGGCTACACGATCGTGGTGATCGAGCACGACATGCGCCTGGTGAAGGGCGTGTCCGACCGGGTGGTCGCGCTCGACTACGGGCGCAAGATCGCCGACGGGACCTACGACGAGGTGGCCACCAACGAACGGGTGGTCGAGGCCTACCTCGGCAAGCGGGCGGCGGAGGCGGGATGAGCGAGCCGACCAGCGACGGCGGACCCGTCCTCGAGCTGCGGGACGTCAGCACCCACTACGGGCTGATCGCGGTGCTGCGCCACGTCAGCCTGCAGATCCGCGCCGGCGAGATCGTCTGCCTGCTGGGCGGCAACGCCAGCGGCAAGTCGAC
>DASQWY010000762.1:0-3642 GCA_035640005.1 Actinomycetes bacterium | reverse complement strand
CCTCGATCGATCCGGTCCTCGGCGGCGTGGATCGCTGAGCGAGCACAAGGAGCCTGCCACCGCCGTGCCCTTGTCCGACGAGACCCTGGCCCGGGCCGAGGAGCTGATCGGCCGCTACCCGCAGCGCCGTTCCGCGCTGCTGCCGATCCTGTTCCTGCTGCAGGCCGAGGACGGCTACGTGTCGCCGGCCGGCGTCGCCCAGGTCGCCGGGCTGCTCGGGATCACCAAGGCCGAGGTCGGCGCGGTGGCCACCTTCTACACGATGTTCCGGCGGCGGCCGGTCGGGAAGTACCTGGTGTCGGTATGCCGCACGCTCTCCTGCCAGCTGCGCGGCTCGCGCGAGATCGCCGAGGCGCTGGTCGAGCGGCTCGGTGTGGCGCTCGGCGGCACCGACGAGAGCGGCATGGTGACCGTCGAGGAGGTCGAGTGCCTGGCCGCCTGCGACGGCGCCCCGGTGGTGCAGGTCAACACTGAGAACTACGAGCGCCTCAGCGTCGAGGAGGCGGTGCACCTGGTGGAGGCGCTGCTGCAGGACGAGGTGCCGCCGCCCAGCTTCGCCGCCGACGGGTCGGTCACCGAGCCGTCCACCGCCGCCCTGCACTGGCGGCTCGCCGGGCTCGGCGAACCGCCCGACCGGCTCGCCGGCCACCGCCCTCAAGCACCACAGCCGGCGGAGGCCGGCGCCACCGGCACGGGCCCGGAGCGGGAGCAGGCCACGCCGGCGTCCACCGAGCAGCGCGAGGCGGGGGAGCGGCAGCCGGAGGAGGGCGCCGGCGGCGCGTCGCCCGAGGCCGAGCCCGAGCCGGGAGGGGAGGAGGAACCCGAGTGACCGAGCAGCTGCAGGTGCTCACCTCCCGCTTCGGGGACGGGCGCGCGCACGAGCTGGACCGGTACCTGGAGCTGGACGGCTACGCCAGCGTCGACGCCGCCTTCGCCACCGGCCCGGCCGACCTGGTCCAGCTGGTCAAGGACTCCGGCCTGCGCGGCCGCGGCGGGGCCGGCTTCCCGACCGGCATGAAGTGGGGCTTCCTGGCCAAGGGGACCGGCAAGCCGACCTACCTGGTGGTCAACGCCGACGAGAGCGAGCCAGGCACCTTCAAGGACATGGAGCTGCTGGAGCGCGACCCGCACGCCCTGGTCGAGGGGATCGTGGTCTCCGCCTACGCGATCGGCTGCCGCACCGCCTTCGTCTACCTGCGCGGCGAGTGCGGCTGGGCGGGCCGTCGGCTGCAGGCGGCGATCGACGACGCCTACGACCGCGGCATGCTCGGTCGCGACGTCAAGGGCTCCGGCTTCGACCTGGACGTGGTGCTGCACCGCGGCGCCGGCGCCTACATCTGCGGCGAGGAGACCGCCCTGCTCAGCTCGCTGGAGGGCCAGCGCGGCCAGCCGAAGCTGCGGCCGCCGTTCCCGGCGGTGGAGGGCCTGTACCGGGCGCCGACCACTGTCAACAACGTCGAGACGATCGCCACCGTGCCGTGGATCGTGAACCGGGGGGTCGACTGGTTCCGCTCCATGGGCACCGACAAGTCCCCAGGCCCCAAGCTGTTCAGCGTCTCCGGCGACGTCCGCAACCCCGGCAACTTCGAGTACCCGCTGGGGGTGACCGCCCGCGAGCTGATCATGGAGGCGGCCGGCGGCATGCTCGACGGCAAGACCCTCAAGGCCTGGACCCCCGGCGGCTCCTCGACGCCGATGCTGACCGGCGAGCACCTCGACACCGGCATGGACTTCGAGAGCATCGCGGCCGCGGGCAGCCTGCTCGGCACCGGCGCGATGATCGTGATGTCCGAGGACGTCTGCATCGTCGGCGCCTGCCTCAACTTCACCGAGTTCTACGCCCACGAGTCGTGCGGCAAGTGCACCCCCTGCCGCGAGGGCACCGACTGGATGCGCAAGATCCTGCACCGGCTGGAGACCGGCGGCGGCCGCGACGAGGACATGGACACCCTCAAGGACATCTGCGACTCGATCTTCGGCCGCTCCTTCTGCGCCCTCGGCGACGGAGCGACCAGCCCGATCGTGTCGGGGCTGCGATACTTCCGCGACGAGTTCGAGGAGCACGTCCGCGGCCACGGCTGCCCGTTCGCGGGCGTCGCCGCGACCGCCGGCGCGCACTAGGAGCCCCAATGGCCGACAAGCCGACCACCGTGAAGGTCACCATCGACGACCAGGAGCTCGAGGTCGCCCCCGGCACGCTGGTGATCCGCGCCGCCGAGCAGCTCGGGACCATCGTCCCGCGCTTCTGCGACCACCGGCTGCTGGCCCCGCTGGGCGCCTGCCGGCAGTGCCTGGTCGAGGTCGAGGGGCAGCGCAAGCCGCTGACCGCCTGCACCACCACGGTCACCGACGGCATGGTGGTGCGGACCCAGCTGACCTCCGCGGTCGCCCGCGCCGGCCAGGAGGGCACCCTGGAGCTGCTGCTGATCAACCACCCGCTCGACTGCCCCATGTGCGACAAGGGCGGCGAGTGCCCGCTGCAGGACCAGACGCTGGCGCACGGGCCGGGGGAGACCCGCTTCGTGGAGGCCAAGCGGCACTACGAGAAGCCGATCAAGATCTCCGAGACGGTGCTGCTGGACCGCGAGCGCTGCGTGCTGTGCGCCCGCTGCACCCGCTTCTCCAACGAGGTCGCCGGCGACCCGTTCATCGAGCTGTTCGAGCGCGGCGCGCTGGAGCAGGTCGCCATCTACGGCGACGAGCCGTACGAGAGCTACTTCTCCGGCAACGTCGTGCAGATCTGCCCGGTCGGGGCGCTCACCTCGCCCTCCTACCGGTTCCAGGCGCGCCCGTTCGACCTGACCTCCACCGACGCCGCCTGCAACCACTGCGCCGCCGGCTGCGCGCTGCGCGTCGACGCGCGCCGCGGCCAGGTCACCCGCCAGCTCGCCCGCGACGACGACGACGTCAACGAGGCCTGGAACTGCGACCGCGGCCGCTATGGCTTCGCCTACGCCCAGGACCCCGAGCGGGTGCTGGTCCCGCAGCTGGCCGAGGGGGGCAGGCTGCGCACCGCCTCCTGGCCGGAGGCGCTGCGGCGGGCGGCGGACGGGGTGCGGGCGGCCCGCGGCAAGGGGGTCGGGGTGCTGGTCGGCGGGCACCTGACCGACCAGGACGCCTACGCCCTGCAGAAGCTCGCCCGGGTGACCTTCGTCAGCAACAACGTGGACGCCCGCACCTGGCCGGGGAGCGAGGCCGAGACCGCGGTCGCCGCCCGGGTCGCGGGCGCGCCGGGCCCGACCTACCGGGACCTGGAGGCCGCGGCGGCGGTGGTGGTCGTCGACCTCGACCCGCACGAGGAGTCGCCGATCCTGTTCCTGCGGCTGCGCAAGGCGGCGCTGCGCCGGGGCGTGCCGGTGGTGGCGGTCGGCCCGCGCCCCGGCCGGCTCGCCGAGTTCGCCACCGTGGTCGCCACCGCGCCCGGGGGCCAGGCGCAGGCGCTGGAGCGCCTCGGCCGCGGCGAGGGCGACGCCGGCAAGCTGGTCGCCGAGGGCGGCGCCGGGGTGGTGGTGCTCGCCGGCTGGCGGGCGGCCGCCTCCGGCGGGCTGGCCGCGGCGGCGCGGCTGGCCGACACCCTCGGCGGCGCCTGCGCCTGGGTGCCGCGGCGGGCGGGGGACCGCGGCGCGCTGGACGCCGGCGCCC
>DASQWY010000761.1:0-2371 GCA_035640005.1 Actinomycetes bacterium | reverse complement strand
CCCCGGTCGACCTCTCCGGGCCTGAGGAAGGTCTGGCCCTGGTGACATACCCGCTGCTGCTGGACGGCGCCTCGCTGCTGCGCCGGGCCGGCGACCTGAACCGGGCGACGCCGGCCGCCTTCGTGGAGGTCCACCCGGACGACGCCGCCCGCCTCGGCCTGGCCGACGGCGGCACCGCCGAGGCCGACTTCGGCGAGGGCCGCAGCGCCCGCCTGCCGGTCAGGGTGGCGACCACGGTCGCCCCTGGCTGCGCGTTCGTTCCCGCCAACCAGCCCGACCTCGCCCTGGGCGCTTTGCTCGGCCCGGCGCCGGCGCTGCGGGTGGCGCTGCGGGCGGTGGAGGAGGCGGCCGCATGATCTGGGACGCCTTCATCGTGCTGGTCAAGGTCGTCGGCACCTTCGCGTTCCTGATGCTCACCGTGCTGTTCGTGATCTGGCTGGAGCGCCGGGTGGTCGCCTTCATGCAGACCCGGGTCGGCCCCAACCGGGTCGGCCCGGCCGGCGTGCTGCAGAGCCTGGCCGACGGCATCAAGCTGTTCTTCAAGGAGGACGTGCGGCCGAGCAGCGCCGACCGCCTGCTCTACGCGTTCGCGCCGGTGATGATGATGGTGCCGGCGTTCCTGTCGTTCACCGTGCTGCCGTTCGGCTCCAGCTTCGGCAGCCAGCGCGCGCAGCTCACCGACCTCAACGTCGGCCTGCTGTTCGTGCTGGCCATGGGCAGCCTGCAGGTGTACGGGATCGTGCTGGCCGGCTGGTCGTCCGGGTCGAACTACCCGCTGCTCGGCGGCATGCGCTCCTCGGCGCAGATGATCAGCTACGAGATCGCCCAGGGCCTGGCGCTGGTCGGGGTGTTCATGTACGCCGGCACCCTGTCGGCCGCCGGCATCGTCGCCGCCCAGAGCGGCGACCCGCTGTACGGCTTCCTCCCCCGCTGGTACGTCGTGCCCCAGTTCCCGCTGTTCCTGGTGTTCCTGCTGGCCGGAATCGCCGAGACCAACCGGGCGCCGTTCGACCTGCCCG
This sequence comes from Actinomycetes bacterium, assembly GCA_035640005.1. Classification (GTDB taxonomy): domain Bacteria; phylum Actinomycetota; class CALGFH01; order CALGFH01; family CALGFH01; genus DASQWY01. Next base: position 1,352 of record DASQWY010000761.1, on the reverse strand, counting down.
AGGCCGAGTCCGAGCTGGTCGGCGGCTACCACACCGAGTACTCGGGCGTGAAGTTCGCGCTGTTCTTCCTGGCCGAGTACCTGAACATGATCACCATCTCGGCGGTGGCGACCACCGCGTTCCTGGGCGGCCCCGACGGCCCCAGGTTCCACGTGCTCGGCTGGCTGTGGCCGATCCTGTGGTTCGTGGCCAAGGTGTACCTGTTCCTGTTCCTGTTCATCTGGCTGCGGGCGACCCTGCCGCGGCTGCGCTTCGACCGGCTCATGGCGATCGGCTGGAAGGTGCTCATCCCGGCCGCGTTCGCCTGGCTCGCCGTGCTGGCCGTGACGCTGGTGGTGAACTTCAACCGCCGCACGGTGCTGATCGCCATCGGCGCCCTGATCGTCCTGCTGCTGCTGTCGCTGCTGCTGCCGTCCTCCGGCAAGGAGGCGGCCAGGGAGCGCCCCGCCCCGGGAGGCTCGGCCACATGATGCCCGGAGAGATCCTCAAAGGCCTGTCGGTCACCTTCCGGAGCATGTTCCGGAAGCGCAACACCATCCAGTACCCGGAGCAGAAGAAGCCGACCTCGCCGCGCTTCCACGGCCGCCACCTGCTCAACCGCTACCCCGACGGGCTGGAGCGCTGCATCGGCTGCGAGCTGTGCGCCTACGCCTGCCCGGCGGACGCCATCTACGTGCAGGGGGCCGACAACACCCCGGAGGCGCGCTTCTCGGTCGGGGAGCGCTACGCCGCCATCTACCAGATCAACTACAACCGCTGCATCTTCTGCGGGCTGTGCATCGAGGCCTGCCCGACCCGCGCGCTCACCATGACCAACGAGTACGAGCTGTCGGCGCCGACCCGCCAGGGGCTGGTCTACGACAAGCCGGACCTGCTCGCCCCAGTGCCGGAGGGCGCCGAGCCGCCGCCCCACGCCGACACCGAGGGCGGGCCGCCGGCGATCGCCCGCTACGGGCCGCAGGCGTCGCTGTCGCAGGAGTCCACCGAGCCGGTGTGGGCGCTGCTGCGGGCGCAGCAGACGCGGCAGGCCGACCGGGAGCTGCCGGCCGACGAGGGGGTGCCGAAGTGACCCACCTGCTGGCCACCACCGCGGCCGAGCGGACCGAGTTCGTCAGCTTCGTGGTCCTCGCCCCGGTGTCGGTGCTGAGCGCGCTCGGCATGGTGCTGCACCGGAACGCGGTCTACTCCGCGCTGCTGCTGGTGGTGAACTTCTTCTGCCTGGCCGCCTTCTACGTGCTGCTGGAGGCGCAGTTCCTGGCCGCGGTGCAGGTGATCGTCTACGCCGGCGCGATCATGGTGCTGTTCCTGTTCGTGCTGATGCTGCTCGGCATCGGCAACGAGGACGTGCTGCG
>DASQWY010000760.1:0-3977 GCA_035640005.1 Actinomycetes bacterium | reverse complement strand
GACAACGTCGGCATCGTCGTCGAGGACCTCGACGCGACGATCGAGTTCTTTCGCGAGCTCGGCCTCGAGCTCGAAGGGCGAGCCATGGTGGAAGGAGAGTGGGCAGGGCGCGTCACTGGACTGGGCGACCAGCGCGTCGAGGTCGCCATGATGCGCACGCCGGACGGCCACAGCAGCCGGCTGGAGCTCTCGCGCTTCCTCGCGCCGCGGGTGGTCGCCGATCACCGGAACGCCCCGGTGAACGCCCTCGGCTACCTGCGCGTCATGTTCGCGGTGGACGACATCGACCAGACGCTCGCCAGGCTCCGAAAGCACGGCGCGGAGCTCGTCGGCAGCGAAGTGGTCCAGTACGAAGACGCGTATCGGCTCTGCTACATCCGCGGGCCCGAAGGCCTGCTCATCGGGCTCGCCCAAGAACTCGGCTGAGCGCCGGGCAGGTCTTCTACTGTAGTACTCCAGCCGGAGATCGTGACCTTCATGGTGCCAGGCGGCTTGTCGTCGGTAGTGTCAGGTGCGGCGCGTGCCTGATGTCGACGTCGCCCCCCGGGCTTGATGCGACGACTGGCGATCATTGGCGGGTTGTCCCGTTCGGCTTGCTCTGCAGGGTCCGGGAGTGCGACGATGCGGTTCTGCCGGTGCCAGTGCTGGACGGCGCCCAGCGAGGTTCGGACTCATGCGACGCAGCCTCCGTTCGGTCTGCCTGTCGGGCCTGCTGTCGGTGACGGCCGTGCTGCTGGTGAGCGGGTGCGGGCGCTCCTTCGACGACCCCGCCAGCGCGCAGTGCGCCGCCCCGCCGGTCACGTTCGGCCAGCCGGTCGACCAGGGCGACCATCAAGAAGTAGCTGTGCGCTTCACGTGTGAGGGCGCGAGGCTTGCCGGCACGCTGTATCTGCCCAAGACCAACCGCCCCGGCCGCCATCCCGTCGTCGTCTGGATCCATGGCGGCCAACAAACCGCCCGCCTGCGGTATGGGGAGCTGGTGGGGGCATTCGTCCAGGGCGGGGTGGGGTTCTTCTCCTACGACAAGCGCGGCGGAGGGCAATCCCAGGGCACCTGCTGTCCAGGGGACTACGGGCATTTCAATCTGCTGACGGCCGACGCCGTCGGGGCCGTGAACGCCCTGCGCGCACGGACCGACATCGACCCACAGCAGGTCGGGCTGGTTGGGGCAAGCCAGGCGGGCTGGATCGCGCCCCGAGCGGCGGTGACCTCCCAGCATGTGGCGTTCATAGCGCTTGCCAGCGCCGGGATCCTCCCCTACGGCCAGGTCAAGGCCTACGCCCAGCTGACAGGCGGCAACGAAAGCAGCAAGCCGTTCCCGTCCAAGGACAAGATCGCCAAGCGCCTCGCCGACGCCGGACCCTCCGGGTTTGACCCCAAACCCTTCCTGGCGCAGCTGACGATCCCGGCGCTGTGGCTGTACGGCACAGCAGACCGGGAGGTCCCGGTCGACCAGAGTGTCGCGCTGCTGACCGCGCTCAAGCGGCAAGGCAAGGACTTCACCATAGTCACCTTCCCCGCTGCCGGCCACGGCTTGCTCGATTCGCCGCCGACCGACCCCCGGGCACCATCAACCTTCGTCGCCTGGGTGCTCAAGCGCGTCCACGTGGCCAGTTCGTAGGCGCTCGACCAGCCGAGCGGGGAATGATCGCCGATGCTGCTGCAGTCGACCGGTGCGGAGTTCCGCCAACTCCGGCCCGGAGCTCGGCCGACGCGCAGACGCAGGGCGAGGTGGTCGAGCCAGTAGACTCTGGCCCAACCGCGGTTCGCAACAAATCGACGGGACCGCAATGACCGTCGAACAAGGCAAGCTGGACGGGCGGTGAGGGGCTGGGCCTTCCTCGTTGCGCGAGCCTCCGTCCGCCGACGTCCTGATTGCGGTCGGCCAGCCGGGAGGAGACTCCGCCCGGTCACGGCCACGCAGCAGGTGGGGGAGGGCAGCCCGTGGTCAGAAGGCTGCTGGTGGTTGCTGCTATTGCAGCGGTGGTCGGGCTGCTGGTGGTGCCGGCGCTGGACCATGGCACGCTCGGCGGCTGGCTGGGTGCCACCTTCCCAGACCACCGTGGCCGCCGGGTGGGCCCGGGCCGGCCAGGCGACGGCGGCCAGCAAGCGCGGGTGGTTGCCGTCGGCCACCACCGCCACGGCCGCCACGCCCCACGGCATCGACCGCACCGGCCGGCCCACCCTCGGGGTCAGGGTCGCCCGGTGCGCCACCCCTCGGGCCGGCCGAGCACGGTGACAGGACTGCCGGCGCCACAGCGGGCTCCAAGGCCGACCGCCGGCCGACGCTAGCGGCAGCCCCTTCCCCTGGTGGGTGGTGCCGGTGGTGCACCTGCTCAGGCGCCGCGGGTCGCCGCGGCCCGCTTCGGATGCTGGGCCAGCAGGGCGCGGTCCCGTCCAACCCTGGCCCTGGACGAACTGGTGCTCCGGTGCTCCGGCGACCTGTGCCCACCGCGGCGTTGCGGTGGCGTTGCCGAGCGGCGGGTTCGTGGGCCTGCCGCGTTGACCGTATGATCCTGGTCCGCCGGTTCACGACGGTCTTGTGGGCGGGCCGGCGCAGACGCCGTTAGGGAGCGCGGCAAGGAGTGTCCTGTTGGAGCTGCCCAAGCCGCCCTGGTACCGCCGGATCTGGGTAGGCGTGCTGGCCGTTGCGGTGGTGCTGCTGGTCCCCGTGGCCGCCGTCGTCCTGGGCTGGCAGCTCAGCCAGCGGGCAGCCCCGTCGACGCCGGCCCCGACGGCGCCACCGGCAGCGACCGCACCTGACTGGACCGACACTACCCCGCCATCGACCGTCCCGCCGTCGCTGACCACCGCCAGGCTGGCCCCGGGCGTGCTGTGGCAGCAGACGGGCAGCGACATCGCTTCTGGACGCCCGTTCTCCGCCCCCAGCAGGTGGCGGATCGTCTGGTCGTTCGACTGCCGCAACTTCGCCGCCTACGGCGGGGGCAACTTCAAGCTCACCGGTGGCGGTGCGTTCGAGCGGGTGCTGGTGCAGCGGTTCGCCGTCAAGGGGCAGGGGACGGTCCGGGTCCGGGGCGGCGGCCGAGGCAACCTGGAGATCGAGTCGGTGTGCCAGCGGTGGACGGTCAAGGCGATCGCGCCGTAGCCAACACGATGGCCTCCTAGCCCAGGCCGCCGGTTGCCACCGCCGTGGCTATGGGGCCGCCGAAGCAGCCCATCGACCACGCGGCCGCCTGCCAGGGCTCCAGCATCCTGAGCAGGTGCCAGGGTGGCTGGAGGGCTTTGCAGCCACCGCCTAGCGGCGGGCCAGCCGGTCAGCGTGGGCCCTGAGGTCCCGGCCCCAGGGCTCGGTTGCCAAGCCCGACCCACCGGCCGGTCCCTACATCGGCCTGCCACGCCCAGACCTTCGCGGTCGTCCACGACCAGGGGTCATCGCGACCCTGCCGATGGAGAGATCGCTTCCGCGGTCGTAACGCGTGCGGCTGCTGCCCGAACGCTCCCCCTACCGGGGGGCTGTAGCGCTGGTGTGGGAGGCCGGGATGGCAGTTCCAGACCCCGGCTGGGGGTCGCCAGCAGACCAGCCGGCCCCTGAGCGGCTCCCCCGCAGGCCTCGGTGTGGGAGCTGCCAGGCCAGCACGCCCCAGCAGCCACGCCACCATCGGCAGGGCCCGCGCGGCCGGCACCGCCGCCGTGGTACCGGCGGGCCTGGTTCAAGCTGCTGGCCGCCACGCTGGCGGTGCTGCTGGCGGCGGCGCTGGGCGCGCTGCTCGGGTCGCGGGTCGGCTGAAGCCGCTGGGATCCACCGGACCCTCGGCGCTGCATCCCATCAAAGCCCGGACAGCCGCCGTCCTGCCACCAAGACCTGCTCTCCAGCCGCCCAGGCCCCACTCGGTGAGCCGGCCCTTCTGCCCCAGCCACAGCCAGGGGAGCTGGGCGTGCTCGTGGCGGGCCCGGACCCGCAGGTAGCGTCCAGGGCGACCGCGGCCTTGTTGCCGAACGGCAGCGCCCGCTCGCGG
>DASQWY010000759.1:0-3428 GCA_035640005.1 Actinomycetes bacterium | reverse complement strand
CGGCGACCGCCTGGGCGGCCGCCGCCAGCCGCTCCGGCGAGCTGAGCAGGCCGGCCAGCAGCTGCCGCGGCGTCAGCACCGGCCACAGCCGCTGCAGCGCCGCCCGCACCGGCGGCGCGGCGGCCAGCTCGGCGCGGATGTCGTCCCGCTCGCTGTCCAGCAGGCGCTCGGCGGGAACGTCCTCGCCGAGCAGCTCGTCGTCGTCGTCGGGCAGCTCGACCTCGGGCAGGTCGGTGACCAGGCCGGCGACGACCTGCTCGGTCAGGGCCGCCAGCAGCTCCTGCTCGAAGACGCGCCGGGCCAGGTTGTGCGGCCGGCCGGAGGCGCGCGCCAGCTCGCGGGCGCGCTCGCAGGTCGGCCGGTCCAGGCGCAGCCGGGCGCCGGCGGCCTCGACCTCCAGCGTGGCCTCGGGCACCCGCTGCCAGTCGGCGACCGCGGCGGCCAGCACCGCGGCCATGCGCGCCTCGCCCTTGAGCGTGGCCGCCGCCACCGGCTCCTGGCCGTGGGCGGCGGTCCCCGGGACCAGCTCGTCGAGGGTGGCCAGCAGCACGCCGGTCTCGCCGAGGGAGGGCAGCACCTGCTCGATGTAGCGCAGGAAGGTGGCGTTCGGCCCGACCACCAGCACGCCGCGCCTGGCCAGCCGTTCGCGGTGGTTGTAGAGCAGGTAGGCGGCCCGGTGCAGGGCGACCGCGGTCTTGCCGGTGCCCGGCCCGCCCTGCACGACCAGGACGCCGGGCAGCTCGGAGCGGATCACGCGGTCCTGCTCGGCCTGGATGGTGGCGACGATGTCGCGCATGCGGCCGGTGCGGCTGGCGGTGAGCGCGGCCAGCAGGGCGGCCTCGCCGCTCAGGCCGCCGCGGGCGGCGTCGCTGAGCGCGTCCAGGTCGAGCAGGTCGTCCTCGATGCCGACCACCAGCCGGCCGCTGGTGCGCAGGTGCCGGCGGCGGACCACGCCCTCGGGAGCGGCCGGGGTGGCGGCGTAGAACGGCCGCGCCACCGGCGCGCGCCAGTCGACCAGCAGCGGCTCCCCCTGCTCGTCGGACAGCCCCAGGCGCCCGACGTACCGACGGGAGCCGTCGCGCAGGTCGAGCCGGCCGAAGCAGAGCCCGTGCTCGGCCGCTGCCAGCTGCGCGAGCCGGTCGGCGTGCCGGGCGACGAAGGCGTCGCGGTCCAGCCGCGCCTGCAGGGTGCCGCCGTCCTGGCGCAGCGCCTGCTCCAGGCGCGCCCGTGTCCGCTCGCGCAGCGTGTCGACCCGCGCGTACAGCATCGACACGTACGCCTGCTCCTGTTCCAGCTCGGAAGCCTGGCCGTTGCTCACTGGGCGCCTCGCATGCGGTCGACGTCGGGTGGGGTCGGGGCTTGACAGCCGGTCTCGGGCGCGCTACGGTGTTAGGGACGGTTGACAATCCGTCTGTTTATGGTGCCTGCGGTCAGAACTGCGACGGTACCACGTCCGCCTCCCCCTGTCACCCCTGGCGTTCCTTGGCCTGTGGCCTGCCCGCCTAGCGGCCCGCGCGCAGCGCTCGCACGGCCCTGGCGGCGTCGCGGACGCGGGCGAGCCGCTCCCGCAGCTCCCCGCGGGCCCGGCGGCGGGCGCCGAGCGCCGCCAGCACCACCGCGGCGGCGTTGCGGCCGGGGACGCCGGTGACGCCGCCGCCCGGGTGGGTGCCGGCGCCGGTCAGGAACAGTCCCGCCAGCGGCGTCCGGTAGCCGGCCAGCGACGGCGACGGCCGGAACGCCAGCAGCTGGTCGACGCTCATCTCGACGTGGTTGGGGTTGCCGTAGGGGTTGCCGGTACGCTCGACCCACTCGGCCGGCCCGGTGATCCGGCGCTCCAGCGGCTCCAGCCTGGCGCCGAGCGCCCGCTCGGCGACCCGCCAGGCGTGGCCGGCGGCGCGCTCGAGGGCGTCGCGGTCCCACGCCCCGGACCGGAGGCGCCAGGGCACGAACGTCGACAGCCACAGCGCCGCCCCGCCCTCCGGAGCCCAGCCTTGCTCCAGCGCCGACGGGAAGGCGAGCATCAGCGGCGGGCGTTCGGGCAGCTCGCCCAGGCGAATGCTGGCGAAGGACCGCTCGACGTCGCCGATCGTGTTGGCCGACAGCATGAACGAGCGCTCGAACCCGGCCGGGCCGGGCAGCGCCGGCATCCGCGCCAGCACCGCGTCGACCTTCAGCTCGGACACGTTCGCGCGGCCGACGTGGATGCGCCGCACCTCCGCGAGCAGCGGCGGCGGCACGTCGGCCTCGTCCAGCAGGCCGAGGAACAGCCGCCGCGCGTCGACCGCCGACACCACCGCCCGCGCCTCCAAGCGCTCCCCGCCGGCATGGACCGCCACCGCGCGGCCGCCGCGGACCTCGACCCGCTCGGCGGGCAGGCCGCGGTGCGGGCGGCCGCCGGCCGCCTCCAGGCAGCGCAGCAGCGCATCCACGGTGGCGCGCGAGCCGCCGAGCGGCCGCGCCGCCGGGCTGCCGTGCCCGCCGGCGAGTAGCAGCGCGCCCGCGCCGGTGCCCGGGTCGGCCGGGGACTGCTGCGAGTGCGCCGCCCAGTGCGCCAGCGGGCCCTGCAGCCGCTCGTCGGCGAGGCTGCCGCGCAGCAGCGCCGAGGCCGAGCCGAGCAGCGCCTGCAGCAGCCGCGGCGCCCGCGCGCCGAGCGCCACCTCGGCGAGCGCGGCCAGCTCGCGTAGCGTCGGCGGCGGGCCCGCCTCGGTCTGGCGCAGCAGCGCCACGGCCGCCTCGGCGAAGCGGGCGAAGCGGCGGTAGGCCTCGGCCTCGCCGGCGCCGACGGTCGCGGCCAGGCCCTCGACGGTGCGCTCCAGCGAGCGGTGGAAGGCCAGCGCGGCGCCGTCGTCGCAGGGCGCCAGCACCAGCTCGTCGCGCAGGTGGAAGCGCAGGCCGAAGCGGCCCTCCAGCTCCAGGTCGGCAGCCACGCCGCTGCCGCGGATGCCGCCGTGCTCGTAGGCGCCCAGCTCCAGCCGGCCGCGCCCGTCCGGTAGCTCGACGGTGTGGATGCAGCCGCCCGGCTCCGGCGCGGCCTCCAGCACCGCGACGCTCAGCCCGGCCCGGGCGAGGTAGCAGGCGCAGACCAGCCCGTTGTGCCCAGCGCCGATGATGACCACGTCGGACATGGCCCAGGAACATACGGGATCAGGCGGGGGTGGGGAGCGCGTCGGCGGGGAGGGTGGCGGCGGCGACGCCGGCGGCCTCGACGGCGTGCTGCAGGGTGGGCGAGACGCCGGTCAGCAGCAGGCAGTGGCCGGGCCGCGCCAGGCGGGCGGCGGGCAGCCGCAGCGCGCCGACGAACGCGCCCAGGTTTTCGACCCGCGCCGCGGAGAGGTCGACCACCACCATGTCGGCGGTGGCGGACGCGTCCGCCAGCGAGCGGCCGAGCGCGGCCGAGGCCGCGCGGTCGAGGGTGCCGGCGGGCCGGA
>DASQWY010000758.1:0-8667 GCA_035640005.1 Actinomycetes bacterium | reverse complement strand
AGGTGGAACGGTGGGCGGGGCATGGCGTCCAGCAGCAGCCGCGCGGCGACGTAGTCGCGACGCTCGGCGGGCAGGTTGACCACGGCGACGGCCAAGGCCGCGGCCGTGAGGCACAGCGCAACCCGCCTGAGCCGCAGCCAGCGTCGTCCGCTCTTACCACGGGCCATGCCCGATCCTAGGACGCAAGGCTAGATCGTGCGGCCGGCTAACCAGATCCCGCGATGGGGCCACCAGGGGTGCGTTGACCATCGCCCCTGATGGCTGGCCGTCGGCAGCACGCTGTAACGCCCGAACGTCTGGAAGCGCTTTATCCAGTACCAGTAGGTTGTCCGTGGACGCCAGCGCGAACCCTCGTCCCTCCCCTGAAGCGGCCATGCGAGGCGTTGCCCCGTGTGGCCTGCCGCATCCACCGGGTCCACGACCGCCATGGTGGCTGTGGGAACTAGACAGCCAGTTTCGGCCCACGACCAAAAGGAGCGTGGTTATGAGGCGATCGATGATCCAACGGTCGGGGGTCTGTGTCCTCACCGCCGTCATGATCGTAGGGTTGGGTGCGGGCTTCTCGCCGGCAGGGGCGGCGGCAACCCAAGCCCTGGTCAGCGTCGCCAGCCCCTCCAACCAGCATCCGCGGAACGCCCAGAACGAGCCGGCGCTGGCGGTGGACGCCTCCAGGCCGGATGTCCTGGCCGCCGGCGCCAACGACCTGGTCGACATGCAACCCTGCTCGCGGCAGGCCGCCACCACCGCGGGGGCGTGCTCGTTCCCGCTGGGGACGTACAACCTCGGCGTCGGCCAGGCTGGCGTCTACTTCTCGTTCGACCGGGGCCACAGCTGGACCCAGCCGACCTACACGGGGCTGACCGCCGCCGACTGCAGCCCGACGGTGGAGCCCTGCACCCCGCACCTCGGGCCGATCCACACCGTCCCCAACTACCTCGAGGCCGGGCTACGTTCCCGCGGCGACCCGGCGGTGGCGTTCGGACCGGCGCCGGGGGCCGGCGGGTTCTCGTGGGCCAACGGCTCGCGGCTGTACTACGCCAACCTGGCCACCAACCTCACCGACACCCTCATCGGCGCCCCCTTCAACAGCACCTTTGCCGTCACCGTCTCGCACGTCGACAACGTCACCCCCGCCCGCATCCAGGACCAGGCCAACTGGTCCAGGCCGTCGCTGGTGGCCGGTCGCAGCGCGGCCACGGCCGGCCTGGACAAGGAGCAGGTCTGGGCCGACAACGCCGCCTCCAGCCGCTTCTTCGGCCGCGCCTACGTCTGCTACACCGACTTCCACAGCCTCAGCGGAGGGCTGGGGTTCCCGCTGTTTCCTCACGTGGCCTTCTCGACCGATGGCGGCGACACCTGGACCAACCGCGTGGTGGCCCCGCCGGTGGCCAACTTCGTCCACGGCAACCGTCAGGGCTGCACCGTGCGCACCGACAGCCACGGGGTGGTGTACGCGTTCTTCACCCACTTCCAGGTTGGGACCCCGGGCACCGGCACCCACACCATGGTCAAGTCCTTCGACGGCGGCAAGACCTGGACCCCGCCCGCCGAGGTTGTGTCGATGAACGACGCCTGCTACTTCGTCGACCCGGTGAGTGGGCGCTGCGTCGCCGACGGGATCGCCGGCGCGCGCATCGACCTGGCGGCCATGCCCAGTGTCGACCTCGCCAACGGGGCGCCCACCGGGGCGGGTGCCACCAACGAGCTGGTGGACGCCTGGAGCGACGGCCGCTTCGGCTTCAACCAGGAGAAGTCGCTGCTGTCGTACTCCACCGATGGAGGGGCTACCTGGAGCGCGCCGAGCGTGGTCTCCGAGGCTGGTGACCGGTCGGTGTATTCGGCGCCGGCGATCTCCCCGGACGGGCGGACGGTCTACGTGGTGTACATGGCGTTCCTGCAGCCGTTCCAGGACACCACCGCCAGCCCCCGGCCCGAGCGCGGCGTGCTGCGCGTGGCCACCGTCGGGGCGGGTGGAACCCCCGGCGCCTGGGTGACGGTTTCCAGCGGGCCGACCGGCGACGCCCGGGGGACCTCGCAGGGACGCATCCTGTACAACGAGTTCCTGGGCGACTACGTGTACGCCATCGCCACCAGCAGCTACGGGGCGGGGGTGTGGACTGACGTGCGCCGCGCCGTCGACTGCCCGGCGATGGACGCCTGGCGGCAGGCCTCCTTCGACGCCGGCCACCGGGTTTTCCCCGCCCCCTGGCCGCTCGGCGATTGCCCGCCGGCCTTCGGCAACGACGACATCTTCAGCGCCACCACCGGCTGAGTCGAGCAGACCGGGAGGGGAGGCCCAATGCCCTTCCCTCCCTCCTGTCCGCACAAGACAGCCGAGTAACGTCGGAACAGCCGGGAGCGTTTCATCCGGTATGCGGTGGTGATCGCGGGTGGGCCTGTTTCGGTTCCGAGCCACGCCGCTGTGACGCCGAGTCTTGCGTTCGTAGCCGAGAGGACGGGCATGGCAGAGGTGACGCTGCAACCCCGGACGATCAGCACCGTCAAGGCGACCGCTCCGGTCCTGCGGGAGCACGGCCTTGAGATCACCCGGCGGATGTATGAGCTGTTGTTCCAGGACGAGCAGATCAAGAGCCTGTTCAACCAGTCCCACCACCGCGGGGTCGGGACCCAGCCCCGTTCGCTGGCCGGCGCCGTGCACGCCTACGCCGCCAACATCGACCGGCTGGGCGAGCTGGGCCCGGTGGTTGAGCGCATCGCCCAGAAGCACGTCGCCCTCAACGTCCTGCCCGAGCACTATCCGCAGGTCGGTCAGGCCCTGCTCGGGGCGCTGCGCGACGTCCTCGGCCAGGCGGCCACCGACGAGGTGATCGCGGCCTGGACCGAAGCCTACGAGTTCCTGGCCGAGATCCTGATGGGGCGGGAGCAAGCGCTGTACGACCAGACCGCCAAGGCGCCCGGAGGCTGGCTGGGCTGGCGGGAGTTCGTCGTCGAGCGGGTCGTGCCCGAGAGCGAGGTCATCACGTCCTTCTACCTGCGACCACGGGACGGCGGGCCCATCATGGCCTTCAGGCCGGGCCAGTACCTCACCTTCCAGTTCGACATCCCTGGGCACGGCCAGGTCGTACGCAACTACAGCGTCTCCTGTACCTCTGGGCAGGACTTCTACCGCATCAGCGTCAAGCGCGAGGGTGCTCCAGACGACGCGCCCGACGCGCCTGCGGGCCTGGCGTCCAACTACCTGCACGACCAGGGCGGCCCGGGGACGGTGGTCCGCGTGAGCGCGCCGGCCGGCGACTTCTTCCTCGGCGACCATGACGATCGGCCGCTGGTGCTGCTGAGCGGCGGGGTTGGGCTCACACCGATCCTGTCGATGCTGGACACGCTGGTGGCGCGGGGTGCCCAGCGGGACGTCTGGTATGTCCATGCCGCCCTGTCCGGCCGGCACCACGCGATGAGGCAACACCTCAAGGATGTCGTCGCCGCCCACGACGTGATCCGCTCAGTGGTCTTCTACGAGTTCCCCACGCCGGACGACGTTCGTGGCCGGGACTATGATGAGCCAGGCCGGATCACGATGGACTGGCTGAAGCGGACCGTGCCGGTGGCTGAGGCCGACTTCTATTTCTGCGGACCGAAGGGGTTCATGCGGATGCTGGCCATCGGGTTGCGGGCGTTGGACGTTCCCGATGAGCGGATCCATTTCGAGTTCTTCGGTCCGGCAGAAGCCCTCTACGCCTGACGCCCGCGGCGAATCAGGCCGTCCCGGCGAGCAGCGCGTCGCCATCGCCGCGAACCCCGGCATGCCCAGGTCGTTGTAGGTCCCGATGGCCTGCTGCAGCAGGTCGCGGGCGGCTCACGGTCCCCGGGCTGGTCGCGGTCCAGCAGATCAGGCAGCCGTCGAGCGCGATCCATTCCTCGCCCAGATCCAAGGCCTCCAGGATCAGCGCGGGGAACGCCGCCGCCTCGTCCGTCCTGCCGATCAGGTACAGGGCGTCGGTAAACGCGAACAGCATGTTCCAGGCGCCAAGGCCGTTGAGCTGTCCGGCCACGGGCAGCCAGGCGCAGCTCACGCTCGGCCGGCACCGGCGTCCCTTGGACCAAGCTGCGGTGCGGGCGGAGACCCTGGCGTCCCGGTCACGGACTAATTTGATTTGCGGCTATCGTGAGGCCTTCCCGAGGAAGGAGGACCGATGTCGACCACGACCGTTCGCCAGTACCGGGTCCACGCCAGATCGACGGACACGTTCGGCAGGGTGCTCGCAGGCTGCCGACAGCATCACGTCGTCGTCGACGGTCCGGTCGAGAACGGATGTCCGGGAGAGGCGATCACCCCGGCCGAGCTGTTCCTGGCCGGAGTCGCCGCGTGCGGTGTGGAGCTGCTCCAGGTGATCGCCCGAGACCGCGGTGACGTCCTGGATGCGGTCGAAGCGGAGATCGAAGGCACGCTCGACCGGGCAAACCCGGTGAGGGAGGACGTGACGGTGTTCAACTCGGTGAGGCTGAGCCTCACGCTTCGAGGCGTCGAACAGGACCAGGCCAGGAGGCTGGTCGAAGCGTTCAAGGCAAGATGACCCCTGTACGGCACGGTCGCAGTTGCGACCCCGGACGTGAAAGTCGATTGGAACGCGCGGCCGTAGCGGGTAGAGCCCCAGCCGACGAGGGCCGAACGGCTTGAGAGGGGACTGTTGCGTTCGCTGTGACCGTGCCCAAGCGGTAAGGCTGCTGGCATGAGGACCCGCCGCCCACCCTCTATCCCCGCTCCGCGGTCCGCCTTCGCCGGCTTCCGCTATCCACCCGAGGTCATCGTCGTCGCGGTCCGCTGGTACCTGCGCTACGCCCTGTCCTATCGCGACGTCGAGGAGCTGCTGGTCGAGCGCGGGGTCGAGGTCGACCACGTCAGCGTCTACCGGTGAGTGGTGCGGTTCACGCCGCTGCTGGCCGACGCCGCTCGGCCCTGCCGCCACGCCGTTGGCGACCGCTGGCGGGTCGACGAGACCTACGTGAAGGTCGCCGGGCAGTGGCGCTACGTGTACCGCGCGATCGACCAGTTCGGCCAGGTCATCGACGTGCTCGTCTCCCCGCGTCGGGACGTGAGGGCAGCCCGCCGGTTCTTCCAGCAGGCGATCGGCGCAACCAAGGTCACGCCCGCCGAGGTCACGACCGATCAGGCGCCGGTCTACCCGGGCCCACTTGAGGAGTTGGCGCCGGCGGCCTGGCACTGCACCGACCAGTACGCCAACAACGGGATCGAGTGCGACCACGGCCGGCTGAAGGCAAGGTTGCGGCCGATGCGCGGGCTCAAGCAGGACCGTAGTGCCATGGTGATCATCGCAGGGCAGGCGTTCGTCCAGAACCTTCGCCGCGGACATTACGAGCTGGCCGTTGAGGAGCCGGCGACCCGGCGGGTGGGCGTCGCGTTCGACGAGCTCGCCATAGCGATCTGACCCGGGTCGAGGTCGGGTCGAGCCTTCAGCATGCCGCGGACCGACCCAACGCAACAGTGCCGCTGAGATCAGCCGAGCTGGCGCGTGAGGGCGCACGTGCCGGTCAGGGGAGGTGCGCGGCGAGTGCCTCGAGGCCGGCGAGTTCGGCGCCGATCCCGAGCTGGGCGACCAGTTGGCGGGCGCGGGCCTGGTGCTCGTGGCGTTCCGAGGGGTCGCCGTGCCGGCCGAGCTGCTGGTGGGCGAGCATCTGGTCGTAGCGCATGCCGAGCCGCTCGGCCGCCGCAAGGCTCCGCCGCCACGCCTTGCGGGCCCGAACGGGCCGCTCCTCGACCCATGCCAGCAGCCCCTGGCACAGCAGGGCCCGAGGCTGCCCGACGGGGAAGACCCGCGAATAGCGGCGCAGCGAGCGCATGGCCTGCATGGCTGCTGCCCGCGAGGCCGGCTGGTCGGCGCCACGCCGCCGGCTGGCGTGCCACAGCGCGATCGCGGCCTCGGCGGTAGTGGCGTACAGCTCGAACCAGTAGCACTTGATCGGAGCGACGCGAGCGGATTCCAGAGCAGCCTGGACCGCCTTGCGGGCTGCGTGCCAGTCACCGTTTCGCAGATGCAGCAGCGCCTCCAAGGCCGGCGCTCGCCGGCCCCGCAGCACCATCACAGCCTGGTCGAGGTCGCCCGAGCGGACGGCGCTGGTGGCCTGGGCGAGCAATGCCCAGGCCTGCAGCTGGGCGTCGCGGCTTTGGCTGCCGTATCGGCGCAGCTCGGCGAACCGGGCGGCGGCGCGGCCGAGATCCCCCTGGAAGGACGCCACGCAGGCGCGCAGCGCGTTGATCTCCCCAAGCCGGCGTCGGTCCTCGAGCTGGCGCATGATCCCGGCCGATACCTCCAAGCGGGCTACGGCCTGCGCCCACTGCCCCATCCCGATGTCGTACAGGGCGGCGAACTGCAGCACCCACGCGCGCGTCAGCGGCTCCGCCGCCTTGCTGGCAGCGGCCAGCGCCCGCTGGAGGTAGGAGTGGGCCAGCCGGTGCAGCGGCAGAAAGCCGACACTGACGCCGCACACGGCCGTCAGCCGGGCTGACGCTACCGCCGACCCGGCCGCCTCGGCGAGGTTGAGGCCCTTGACCGCCTCATGGATCGCCTCCGCCCGCCGGTTGGCGTAGAAGTCGAGCACGAATAGCCGCTCGTAGACTTCGGCCGCCTCCAGCAGGGCGGCGCGAGCGGCCGGCGAGCGCGCCACGGGGGCACGCGGCGACAGCCGGTTCCTGACCTGCTGCGCGCCCTGCCAGGCGAGCCCGACCGCCAGCCGCCGCCCGCTCGCCGGCATCCGCCGGTTGAGCAGCGCAAGCGCGGCGTGCAGGTGCTCGCGCGCCGGCCCCAGCTGCCCGAGCCCGAGGTAGGCGTCGCCGAGCTGGTGCTCCCAGCCGGCCCGCCGAATCGTCGGGGCGTCCGGTGCCGCGTGGCGCGCCACCGGCCCGCGCGGGCGGTCGTCGAGTTCGAGCATCCGCGAGAAGCCGCGCACGGCCTCCTGGTAGGCGCCGGTCCGGAGCGCCTGGGTGCTCGCCTGCTCCAGGTAGCCGATCGCCTTGTCGGGGACCGCCGCAGCCTGCCAGTGGTGGGCCAGCAGCGGCGCGTGCGCCGCAAGCGCACCGGCGTGGGTGCGCTCGTACCACTCGGCCACCGACCGGTGCAGCTGCCGCCGCTGCGACACCAGCATCAGGCTGTAGGTGGCCTCCTGGGTGATGACGTGCTTGAACAGGTAGGCCAGGTCGGGCTGGGGGCTGTCCAGCGCCGTCAGGTTCGCCACCTCCAACGCCGCCAAGTCCTGGGGCAGGCTGGCCGCGGCCTGCCGCATGGGATGGACGTCCCGCAGGACGCGCAGGGCGAACACCCGCCCGATCACGCTGGCCACCTTCAGGGTGAGCTGCTGGGTCGGCGTCAGCCGGTCGATCCGGCTGATGATGACGCCCTGCACCGTATCCGGCAGGTGAAGGCCGCTGAGGTCACCCACCCCGGGAGCGAGCTGGCAGCGTCCGCCGACCAGCCGGATCAGGCTGGCGTCCCGCAGCGCGTAGGCGAGCTCCTCGCTGAACAGCGGGCTGCCCTCTGCCCTTCCCTGGATGAACGAGGCCACCGCCTCCGGCACGGCGGCCACCCCGAGCCGCTGGCAGACCAGCGCCTCCACATCCTTCGGCAACAAGCTGTCGAGGACCAGCCGCTTCGTCCCCGCCGCTTGCAGCAGGCGCCGGTAGGCCGCCCAGCCGAGGTCGTCGACCAGCGCCCCCTGCTCCTCCTGCGGGCGCGTGGCCACGACCACCAGCAGCGGGATGGCCTGCCGGCTGACCGCCAGCAGCAGCGCCGAGGACGCCGAATCCAGCCAGTGGGCGTCCTCCAGCACCAGCACCGTCGGCGCGTCGCCGATCGCGACCTGGAGCAGCCGCACCAGCAGCCGCCGGGTCAGGTCGGCGCGTCCCTGCGGGCTCAGCCCGGCGGTCCGCGCCGTCGCCGGCCACTCCAGCGGCATCACCGCGTTGAGCAGCGGGACCAGCTCGCGAGCCTCCCGGTCCGGCCCGAGCAGGTCCAGGACGGCACGCCGGCGAGCCTCCAGGTCGCCCGCCGCATCGATGGCGGGAAGCCGCATGAAGATCTCGCGCCACGCGTGGTAGGGGCTGTTGCGCTCGATCGCGTCCCCGGCACCAGCCAGCACTCGAACGCCGGCGGCACGGGCCTGCTCGATCAGCTCGGCCACCAGCCGCGACTTGCCGATGCCGGCCTCACCCTCGATCACCACCACCGACGCCGGGGCGGCAGCGCCACTGCTCGTCTGCACCAGCATCCGCAGTCGTTCGGCGAGCTGGTCCCGCTCGGCGGCCCGCCCGACAAGCCCCCCCACAGCGGGCGTCCAGGCGGGGCCCAGAGCGGCCTTCGCCCCGCCGCGTGGCTGGAACACCGCCACCGGGTCCGCGTAGCCCTTGACCATCACCGCGGGCAGCCCCTCAAAGGCGACAACGGCGGCGGCTGAGCGGGCGGTGGCCGCGTCGCAGAGGATCCCGCCCGGTGCGGCCTGCATCAACCGAGCGGCCAGGTTCACCACCGCGCCGAGCATGGTGTACTCGCGGCGCCGCTGGTCGCCGACCACCCCGCAGAAGACCCGACCGGTGGCGACGCCGATGGCGGCCTCCTCACCAAGACTGCTGAGCGCCGCCTGTATGGCCAGCGCCGCCTGGACCGCGCGGGCCGGGTCGTCCTCGTGCGCCAGCGGCGG
>DASQWY010000757.1:0-2320 GCA_035640005.1 Actinomycetes bacterium | reverse complement strand
CCGCGGCGGCGGACGGGCTGCCCGGCTTCGACGAGGTCAATTGCCGCCAGGGCTCGCTCGGCCGCCTCGAGGCCAAGCACCTGCTGCCCCAACTGCTCGCGTCGGCCGGGAGGCTGGCGAAGTACGGGGCATGATGCGCGTTACGACTGATAACGGGGGATAACTGGTCCTTCCGGCGGACATGGACTCCAGGGCGTAGCCGCGACCACAGCCGCGCAACCACTCAATTGGTTTTCAAGGCGACGGTTGTTGTAAAAGACAGCCTGCATGCCCTTGCTTTGACCGAGGAGTGTCCCCTGTGTCTACCGGACTGCCGGCGTTGCCGCTCTCCCCTTCCGCCATCGCCCATGACAAGTGGCTGAGCCGGTTCCGGACCATCCTGGTCGGGATCCTCGGCGGCGCGGTGGCCGGGATCGGCTGTCTCGCGTTCTACACCAGCTTCGAGGCGATCAAGGCCTACGCCGAGCGGTCCGGCGGCATCGCACCGGAGCACGCCTGGGCCGTCCCGCTGCTGGTGGACTCGTTCATCGTCGTGGCGACCGGGGCCGACCTGTGGTTCACCACAACCAAGCAGAAGCGGCGCCTGTGGGAGATCTGGTGGCCGAAGGCGCTGCTGGGCGCGGCGGCGGGCGTGAGCTTCATCCTCAACGTGGCCCACGCCCAGTCGGGAAACTGGGCGGCCCGCGGTGTGGCGGCGATCCCGCCGGCCGCGCTGGTCCTCGGTGTTGAGCTGCTGATGATGGTGCTGCGCCGCGCCACCACGATCCGCGCCGCCCGGCTCCAGGCCGAGCTGGACAAGCAGCAGGTGGAGCTGGCCGCGCTGGAGTCGCCGCCGCCGGCCGTCCGCGGCGAGATCACCCGCAAGCAGCGCCGCCCGCGCCGCGAGATGCCGGTCTCCACCGGCTCCGCCGAGGCGCCGGTCGAGGAGGAGCGCCAGCAGGACAGCGATCGCGACCCCAGCGTGCCGATCTTCACCCCCACCACGCCGGCGCGTGGCGATGAGCGGCGCCCCGCGGCGCGGGCCGGCGCCACCGCGCGTGCCACGACCGCCACCGCCGCGCCGAAGCCGGGCGAGGCCCAGCCGGCGCGTCCGGGCGCCGGTGCCCCGGTGTTCGGCGGCGGCAGGCCGCTGCGCACCGACAAGCGGCCCGGCGCGCTGGACCAGAACGGCAAGCCGCTCACGCCCTACGTGGTCGCGGCCCGCATCCTCGACGAGCGCGAGGAGCAGGGTTCGCTCACGCCGGAGGCGCTGGTGCAGGCGCTGGCGGAGGAGGGCCTGAGCGTCAACGTCGTCACCGCCCGGGAGCTGCTGCGCGAGCTGCGGCCGCCGCTGGCGGGCCGGCTCGGGCCCGACGGCCGGGTGGTGTCCAACGGGCTGGCCGGCAAGGCCGCCAAGAACCGCGCGTAGAGCCGCGCTGGCTCAGGAACGCTCGGCGACCAGCTCGGCGGCATCGCCGCACAGCTCGTCCTGCAGGTCGAGGATCTCCCGCAGCACCAGGTGGGCGGCCGGCAGCGGGCGCTCCAGCGGCTGCAGCCAGCGGCTGATTCCCCCGCTCAGGTGGCGGCTCGGCGGGGCCAGCACCCAGCCGCCCTCGCCGTGCCAGAACACGCCGCCGCGGCCGCTGCCGGGCTGGCTCGGCACGAAGCCGTTGGGCATGCCCATGGCGGTGACGTAGAAGTGGAGGCGGCCGCTGCCGGTGCGCACCACCGGGCCGCTCAGGCCACGCCGCGCGCAGCGCGCCAGCGCCGCCCTGCCGAGCGCGCCGGGGACGTCCAGCACCTCGAAGTCCCCTCCGGTGAGCAGGCCGACGTTGTGCTCGGGCTCCCGCCGCCACCAGGCGGCGGTGCCGGCGGGCTCCCCGATGGCCTCCTCGGCCCAGTGCCCGGAGACCGGGTGCTCCGCCGGCGCGCCGCACGCCGGCGAGCCGCACGAGCAGACCCAGGTGCGCCACCCTCCCGGTCCGGCCGTGATGGTGGGGTGGTGGCAGGGCACCACCCGGAGCCCTCGCTCGCAGTAGCTCGCCGCGGCCTGGGCGAGGTCCTCACTGCCAAGCCATTGCCGTAGCCTGCTCACTCGATGCATCGCCGCCCTCGTCGATCGTCGTCCGCCAGCCGTCCCGCGCCGCCTACAGGCCCCGCGGGAGGCGGGCGTGGGTGTGGCTCGTCGCGCGTGATATGGGCGAAGGCTGAGCAAGCTGGCCGACCGATACTGGTACCGGCAGTGGAGGTAGGACAGCCTGTCCCGGTCAACGGTCCTCAACCTGTGTCGCGGCCAGCCGTGCGGCCAGCGCGCGCAACTCCCCGCCGGCGGTGCGCCGCT
>DASQWY010000756.1:0-2680 GCA_035640005.1 Actinomycetes bacterium | reverse complement strand
CCGCTCCGGGTCGCGTTCCAGCAGCACGTCGCACTCGAGCTGGGCGCCGCGCAGCTCGCCGTAGTCGGTCCCCGCCTCCACCAGCACGGTGGCGCGCGGGTCGCGTTCCAGGTCGCGGGCCTTCTGGGACTTGGCGTAGGTCCAGGCGACCAGGCGGTCGCCGTCGGCCGCGTACCACAGGGGCGCCAGGTGGGGGCGGCCGCCCGGCCCGATGGTGGCGCAGGTGAGCGCGGTCTGCTCGGCGAGGAAGCGGCGCAGCTCCTCACCGGTCATGGCGATCTCGGCCCGCCGCGACATCCCGGCCACCTCCTCCCCGAACGGCCCCAGGTGAGCGTAGCGCCCGCACCGGGACGCGGCGGGGCGCAACCTGCGGGTGCGCTCTATGCTGGCCATCGGTGCGTTCGTTGGCGAGGAGACGGTGGGCGATGGGGCAGCGACGGTCGGCGGCCGCCGCCGGCACCCTGCTCCTGGCCGGCGCCCTCGGCCTCGGCGCCTGCCACTCCGGCCCGGACCGCCGCTACGCCGCCGAGGCGGTCCGCCCGGCCAACGTGGTGGAGCGCGTCAGCGCGCCCGGCTCGGTGCAGGCGGCCGCCCAGGCCGACCTCAAGGCGCCCGCCGCCGCGCGCATCCAGTCGCTGGCGGTGCGCGACGGCGCGCGCGTGCGGCGCGGCCAGCTGGTCGCCAGGCTCGCCTCCGACCAGGTCGACGAGCAGCTCCGCCAGGCCGAGGCGGCGGCCGCCTCCGCCGACTCGCTCGGCGGGGTGGTGCCGAGCCTGCCCACCGGCGCCGCCCTGGACGCCTTCCAGCAGGTCCAGTCGCAGGTGACCACCACCAGCGCGGCGGTGATCGCCGCGCTGCGCTCCGCCCTGCCGCTGCTGCCGCAACCGCAGCGGGACCGGCTGCAGGCCCGCATCGACGCCGCCCAGGAGCGGGTGGCCACGCTGCAGCGCCAGTCCGACCAGGCGGCCAGGCAGGCGGCCGCGGCCGCCGACGCCCAGAGCGCCGCGCTGCGCAGCTCGATCGAGGCGGCCACCGCCGCCCAGCGCGGCCAGGCGCAGCTCGCCCTGGCGCTGGCCAGGGACCAGCGGCAGCGGCTGGTGCTGCGCGCCCCGCTGGCCGGCACGGTGCAGCTCGGCCGCGTCGCCACCGGGAGCGACAACACCCTGTCCTCCACCCTGCCGTCGCTGCCCCAGGGCGCCGAGCAGGCCCTGCAGGGCCTCTCCGGCGGCGGCGGCCAGACTGGCCCGCCGCTGCGGGTCGGCTCCGACGTGAGCGCCGGCCAGACGGTGGCCACCGTGTACGACGTTCGCGGCCTGGAGGTCGCCGCCGAGGTCGACGAGACCGACGTGGCCCTGGTGCGGCCCGGCCAGCGCGCCGACGTCGAGCTGGACGCCTTCCCGGGGGCCGGGTTCGCGGCCACCGTCAAGCGGGTGGCGGTCGCCCCCTCCACCGGCCAGTCGGCCGCCGGCGGCGTCACCTACCGGGTCGACCTGGCCCTTGGCGCCGCGCGGGGCGGCGACCGGCAGGCGCGGCCGGCGCCCCGGGTCGGCATGACCGCCACCGCCGAGATCGAGGTGCGCCGGGTGGCCGGCAGGCCGTCGGTGCCCGGCTCGGCGCTGGTGGGCCGCGGCGCCGGCCAGGCCGTGTTCGTGGTGGACGGCGGCAAGGTCCACCTGCGGGCGGTGCAGGTGGCCGCCGACGGCGACGAGCGGGTGGCGATCGCCTCGGGGCTGCGCGACGGGGAGCAGGTCGTGACCCGCGGCGCCGAGCGGCTCCGCGACGGCCAGGACTGGCCGGGCGGCTGATGGCCGAGCCGGCCCCGCCGGTGCCGGTGGTCGAGGCCCACCAGATCACCAAGGTCTACCGGCTCGACGGCGTCGAGGTGCGCGCCCTCGACGGGGTCGACCTGCGGGTCGCGCCGGGCGACTCGCTGGCGATCATGGGCCCGAGCGGTTCGGGCAAGTCGACCCTGCTCGGCCTGCTCGGCGGGCTGGACCGGCCGACCAGCGGCCAGCTCCAGTTCGCCGGCCGCGACATCGCCGGCCTCTCCGACGACCAGCTCGCCAGGGTCCGCAACCGGGTGGTCGGCTTCGTCTTCCAGAACTTCCAGCTGATGGCCAGGACCACGGCGGTCGGCAACGTCGGCCTGCCGCTGGTGTACCGCGGGCTGGGGCGGGCCGAGCGGCGCCGGCTGGCGGTCGAGGCGCTGGAGGCGGTCGGCCTGGGCCACCGGCTGCAGCACCGGCCGTCGCAGCTGTCAGGCGGCGAGCAGCAGCGGGTGGCGATCGCCAGGGCGCTGGTGACCGAGCCGGCCATGCTGCTGGCCGACGAGCCCACCGGCAACCTCGACTCCCGCTCCGGCGAGGAGATCCTCGGCCTGCTGGCGCGGCTGCACGCCGAGCGGGGGGTCGCCGTGGTGGTGGTCACCCACTCGGCGGACGTCGCCGCCCACCTGGACCGCACCGTGGTGGTGCGCGACGGCCGCCTGCTGCCCGACCGGGAGACGGCACGGTGAGGCTCGCCGAGGCCGCCCGGGTGGCCATGGAGGCGCTGCGGGCCAACAAGCTGCGCTCCGGGCTGACCATGCTCGGCGTGGTCATCGGGGTGATGAGCGTGGTCCTGCTGGTCGCGATCGGCGCCGGCGCCCGCGACGAGGTCACCTCCGGGGTGGAGTCGCTCG
>DASQWY010000755.1:0-2110 GCA_035640005.1 Actinomycetes bacterium | reverse complement strand
GACGCCTGCGTGGGTAAAGGCTCGGTCCCGCCTGACGAGTCTGCTGCCAAGCATCGACCAGTCCAAGGCCAACTTCGACACTCTGGTTGGCTTGGCAGCGAGAAGCCCGCTCTGCAGCCACGACGGGATGGTTGGTAGCGGGAGACGAGGCACAGGAGAGCGCATAACCTTGCCGCTTATGGTCGCCAGCGACCTGCGAAAACGCAGGTTCGCATGGCGCTGAGCCCACCATCGCTTACAACGACGAGGACGCAGGTTCGAGCCCTGCCACGCCCACCACACCCCTGCTGACCAGGACAGCGCCTGTTCCACCCGCCGCCGGCGCTCCAGCAGCGAGGGAAGAACGACCCGGCCCGCAGCTTGGGGATCCGCAGCTCCACAAGCCAGCCTGCCCTTCCGGTCCACCCCGAGCTGGACCGCGAGCTGGCTGCGGTGCCGCCGCGGCGCCACGCCCGGGGCGGGGAGTGGAACCACACCGTCCTGCCTCGCCCTGTCGATCGGACCAGCCGTCGTTCGTGTAGTAGGTGGAGGAGCCAACCTGTGGCCGGCCCAGCCCGGCGAGATGAGGAGGCGCCATGCCCGAGCCGGAGGTTCTGCTGAGTGGTCTGGGGATCCCTGAGTCGCCACGGTGGCACGAGGGCCGGCTGTGGTTCTGCCACTGGATCGACCGGCAGGTCGTGGCCGTCGGCCTGGACGGCAAGGCGGAGGTGATGTTGACAAGGGACCCGGCCAGCCATCCGATGGGGTATTCCATCGACTGGCTGCCCGACGGCAGGCTGCTGGTGACCGGAGACAAGCTCCGGCGCCAGGAACCCGACGGGTCGATGGTCACCCACGCCGAGCAACCCGCCAACGAGATCGTCGTGGACGGGCGCGGCAACATCTACCTCAACGGCGCGGACTTCGACTTCGTCGCCGGTGAGGCACCTAGGCCCGGCTACGTCAAGCTCGTCACCCCAGGCGGCGAGCTGCGCCAGGTCGCCGGCGACATCCAGTTCCCCAACGGCATGGTCATCACGCCCGATGACCGCACGCTGATCATCTCCGAGTCGTTCGCCGGCCGGCTCACCGCGTTCGATATCGGCGCCGACGGGAGCCTGTCCGGCCGGCGGGTCTTCGCCGACGGTCTCGGCCCGGACGGCATCTGCCTGGACGCCGAGGGCGCGGTCTGGGTCGGCACGGCCGGGTTCTCGGTCGCCCGCGTCGCCGAGGGCGGCAAGGTCTTGCAACGCCTCGAGCTGGGCGAGAACCGGGCACCGTTCGCGCTGATGCTCGGCGGCCCGGACCGGCGGACCCTGTTCATCATGACCGTCGAATGGCGCGCGGCCGACGGCCACGTCGCCAACCTCGATCGGCTGACCAACGGGCCCCGCACCGGGGAGATCCTCACCCTCCGGGTCTCGGTCCCTGGTGCCGGCCGGCCATGACCGCACACGTGCGTCGATGACGCTGCGGTAAGGCGGCTCAAGGGGGGTCGGGGTCCCGCGCCGGCTGGCCGGCGGCCGCGACCGCAGGGCGACCGGCGGCGCGGTCGCGCCAGGCGGGCAGCAGGGCGGCCGCCGCCAGGGCGGCGGTGAGCGCGAACGCGGCCGGGTAGCCGGTCTGGGCGGCGACCACCCCGAACCCGGCGGCGCCCAGGCCCAGCCCGGCGTCGAAGGCGAGGTTCCACAGCGCGCTCACCGTGCCGTAGCCGGCGCTGGAGACCCGGTCGAACATCAGCGCCAGGCTGGCGTTCTGGCTGACGCCGAAGCCGGCGCCGAACAGCACCATCCCGGCCAGCACCGCCGCCGCGCTGCCCGTCCACACCAGGGCGAGCACGCCCAGCGCCGCGGCCAGCACCGCCGGGACCAGCAGCCCGGCCGGGCCGTGCCGGTCGCCGTGCCGCCCCGCCCACCAGCGCGCGCCGGTGGCCGCCGCGGCCTGCGCGAGCAGCGCCACCGCGGCCAGGCTGCCGGACCCGCGCGTGACCGCCAGCGGCAGGAAGGTGACCACCACCCCGGCCGCCATGGTGATGGCCGCGAAGGTGACCGCCGGGCGCAGCAGGGCGGCGGTGCGCAGCCCGGCCAGCACGCCGACCGGCCGGTCGGTCCGGGGCTGGCGGCCGGGCAGG
>DASQWY010000754.1:0-26322 GCA_035640005.1 Actinomycetes bacterium | reverse complement strand
GGTGCTGGCCGCCGAGTCCGGGTTCGGCCACGCCGACCTCGGCGGCGGCGAGCGGGTCAACGTCGAGTTCATCTCCGCCAACCCGACCGGCCCGCTGCACGTGGGCAACACCCGCGGCGCCGCCCTCGGCGACACCCTGGCCAACCTGCTGGAGGCCACCGGCCACCGGGTCGCGCGGGAGTACTACTTCAACGACGCCAACGCGCAGATGGACCTGTTCGGGGCGAGCGTGGAGGCCGCCTACCTCAGCCTGCTCGGCCGCCCGGTCCCACCCCCGGAGAACGGCTACAAGGGCGGCTACGTCGACGAGCTGGCCGCCGAGCTGCGGGCGCAGCAGGGAGACGAGCTGGCCGACCTCGACCAGGGGGAGCGGCGCAAGCTGATCACCGAGTGGTCGGTGCAGCGGATGCTGGCCGGCATCCGCCGCACCGTCGAGCGCCTCGGCGTCCACTTCGACGTGTGGTTCTCCGAGCAGAGCCTGCATGCCGGCGCCATCGACGCCGCCGTCGCCAGGCTGCGGGAGCTGGGCGTGGTCGACGACCGCGAGGGCGCCACCTGGCTGCGCACCACCCAGTTCGGCGACGACAAGGACCGGCCGCTGATCCGCTCCAGCGGCGCCCCCACCTACTTCGGCGCCGACGCCGCCTACTACCTGGACAAGCGGCGCCGCGGCTTCGACCGGCTGCTGTTCGTGCTGGGCGCCGACCACCACGGCTACGTGTCGCGGATGCGGGCGGTCGCCGGCGCCTACGGCGACCCGGAAGGCACCGCCGAGTTCTTCCTGTACCAGCTCGTCAACCTGGTCCGCGGCGGCCGGCCGGTGCGCATGAGCAAGCGGGCGGGCGACCTCGTCACCGTCGACGACCTGCTCGATGAGGTCGGCCGGGACGCCGCCCGCTACGAGATCCTGCGCTACGCCCCGGACACGCCGATCGACTTCGACATCGAGGCGGTCACCCGCCAGTCGATGGACAACCCGATCTGGTACGTGCAGTACGCGCACGCGCGCATCTCCAGCGTGATCCGGCAGGCGGCCGAGACGGGCTTCACCGCCCGGCCGGTCGAGGCCAGCGACCTCGGCCTGCTCGGCCACCCGCTGGAGGCGACCCTGCTGCGCCAGCTCGCCTCCTACGAGGAGGTGGTGCTGCTGGCGGCCAGGCAGCGGGCGCCGCACCGGCTGACCCGCTACGCCGAGGAGCTGGCGGCCGCCTTCCACCGCTTCTACGGCGAGTGCCGGGTGCTCACCGACGACCTCGCGCTCTCCAGCGCCCGCTGGTGGCTGTGCCTGGCCACCCGCCAGGTGCTGGCCAACGCCCTTGGCCTGATGGGGGTCGGCGCGCCCGAGCGGATGTAGCGCGCCGTCCGGCAAGATGGGTCGCCGGTGCAGGCGGCGGGGAAACGAGGTGACGTGGGGGCGCTACGGGTCGGCATGCTCGGCTGCGGCGTGGTTGGCACCGGCGTGGCCCGGCTGCTGGTCGACCACGCCGGTCCGGTCGCCGACCGTGCCGGCGTGCCGATCGAGCTGGCCCGGATCGCCGTCCGCGACCCGACTCGCAAGCGCGACCCGGCCGTCGACCTCACCCGGGTCGGCGGCGACGCCGCCGCGGTGGTCGCCGACGACGGCGTGGACGTGGTGGTGGAGGTGATGGGCGGCATCGAGCCGGCCCGCACGCTGATCCTGGACGCCATCCGCCGAGGTAAGCCGGTGGTGACCGCCAACAAGGAGCTGCTGGCGACCCGCGGCGAGGAGCTGTTCGACGCCGCCGACGCGGCCGGCGTGGACCTGCGCTTCGAGGCGGCGGTGGGCGGGGCCATCCCGATCGTCGCCCCGCTCAAGGAGTCGCTGGCGGGCGAGCGGGTGCGCCGCGTGCTCGGGATCGTCAACGGCACCACCAACTACATCCTGTGGCGCATGGCCGCCGCCGACGCCGGCTACGAGGAGGCGCTGGCCGACGCGACCGCCCTGGGCTACGCCGAGCCCGACCCCAGCGCCGACGTCGAGGGCTACGACGCGGCCTCCAAGTGCGCCATTCTGGCCAGCCTGGCCTTCAACACCAGGGTCAGGGCCAGCGACGTCCACCGGGAGGGGATCACCGACGTGACCGCCGCCCACATCGCGGCGGCGCGGCGCATGGGCTACACGGTCAAGCTGCTGGCCATCGCCGAGGAGGTCGACGGACAGGTGAGCGCCCGCGTCTACCCGGCGATGATCCCCGACGCCCACCCGCTGGCCGGCGTCACCGAGGCGTACAACGCGGTGTTCGTGGAGGGCGACGCGGTCGGCCGGCTGATGTTCTACGGCCGCGGCGCCGGCGGGCTGGAGACCGGCTCGGCGGTCCTCGGCGACCTCGTCGGCATCGCCCGCGACCGCCAGCAGGGCGCCCGCGGGGTCGGCTGCACCTGCTTCCACCGGCTGCCGGTGCGTCCCATCCAGGAGGTCGACACCCAGTACTACCTCGCCCTGGACGTGCTGGACCAGCCGGGCGTGCTCGCCAGGGTGGCGGCCGTGTTCGCCGACCACCGGGTGTCGATCCGCTCGGTGCTGCAGCGCGGCAAGGGCGAGGAGGCGCAGCTGGTGCTGGTCACCCACCTGGCGCCGGAGGGGGCGATGCGGGCGGTGCAGGAGGACCTGGACCGACTGAAGGAGGTCGGCAGGCTGGCCAGCGTCATGCGGGTCGAGGGGGAGGAGGCCGACGAGGTGCTCGGGTGGTGAGCCGGGTGGATCGCACGCCGGCCTGGCCGGGGCTGATCGAGCGGTACCGGGACCGCCTGCCGGTGGGGCCGGGCACGCCGGTGGTCACCCTGCTGGAGGGCTCGACCCCGCTGCTGCCGGCGCCGACGGTGTCGGCCCGGACCGGCTGCGACGTGTGGCTCAAGGTCGAGGGCGCCAACCCGACCGGCTCGTTCAAGGACCGGGGCATGACCGTCGCCGTCTCCAAGGCGCTGGAGGAGGGGGCCAGGGCGGTGCTGTGCGCCTCGACCGGCAACACCTCGGCGTCGGCCGCCGCCTACGCCGCCCGCGCGCCGGTCACCTGCGCGGTGCTGGTGCCGGAGGGCAAGGTCGCCCCGGGCAAGCTCGCCCAGGCGCTGGTCCACGGGGCGACTGTGCTGGCGGTGGACGGCTCCTTCGACGACTGCCTGACGCTCGCCCGCGACCTCGCCGACCGCTACCCGGTGGTGCTGGTCAACTCCGTCAACCCCTACCGCATCCAGGGCCAGAAGACGGTCGCCTTCGAGATCGTGGAGGCGCTCGGCCGCGCCCCCGACGTGCACTGCGTCCCGGTCGGCAACGCCGGCAACATCACCGCCACCTGGCTCGGCTACAGCGAGGCGGACGCGGGCCGGCCGGCGCTGCTCGGCTTCCAGGCGGCCGGCGCGGCGCCGCTGGTCACCGGCCAGCCGGTGCCGCGCCCGCAGACGATCGCCACCGCCATCCGCATCGGCCGGCCGGCGTCGGCGGCGGGCGCCAGGCGGGCGGTGGGGGAGTCGGGCGGCGCCCTGGCCGCGGTCACCGACCGGCAGATCCTGGCCGCCTACCGGCTGCTGGCGCGGGAGGAGGGCGTGTTCGCCGAGATGGCCTCGGCGGCGTCGGTGGCCGGGCTGCTGGACGCGGCCGCCACCGGCCGGGTCGAGCGCGGCCGGCTGGTGGTCTGCACGCTGACCGGCAACGGGCTGAAGGACCCGGACTGGGCGGTGGCCGGCGCGCCCCAGCCGACCCGGGTGCCGGCCGACCCGGTCGCCGCGGCCGCCGCCCTCGGCCTGTCGTGACCACCGTCCGGGTGCGCGCCCCGGCCTCCAGCGGCAACCTGGGGCCGGCGTTCGACGCCGCCGGGCTGGCCCTGGACTGGTGGGACGAGCTGGAGGCGGCCGTCATCGTCCCCCCGGCACCGGAGTTCTCGGTCCACGTCAGCGGCGAGTCCGCCGAGCTGCTGCCGACCGGGCCGGGCAACCTGGTGGCGGTGGCGATGCGGCGGCTCGCCGCCGAGGCCGGCGCCGCGCTGCCGCCGCTGCACCTGTCGGTCGTCAAGGGCTTCCCGCTGGGGCGCGGGTTTGGCTCCAGCGCCGCCGCGGTGGTGCTCGGCCTGCTGGCCGCCCGCGAGCTGCTGGCCGCCGAGCTGCCCGACGCCGCGCTGCTCGCCCTGGCCGACGAGCTGGAGGGCCACCCCGACAACGCGGCGCCCTGCCTGCACGGCGGCGCCGTGCTGGCGTGGCGCGAGGACGGCCGCCCGGCCGCCCGCGCCCTGCCCGTCCACCCCGACCTGGCCGCGGTCGCGCTGGTCGCGCCGGAGCCGATGGCGACCGCGGAGGCGCGGCGGCTGCTGCCCGAGCGGGTGCCGCTGGCGGCCGCCGCCCACACCGCCGGCCGGGCCGCGCTGCTGCCGCTGGCCCTGGCGGGCGACTTCGACCTGCTGCTGCCCGCCACCGAGGACGTGCTCCACCAGCCGGCCCGGCTGGCGGGCACCCCAGCCGCCGGGGCGCTGCTGGAGCGCCTGCGGGCCCGCGGGCACGCGGTGACGCTGTCGGGGGCGGGACCGTCGCTGCTGGCGCTCGTCCCCCGGCCGGCGGTGGACGGCGCGGTGGCCGACGCCGAGGCGGCCGTGGCCGGCGCCGGCGCCGCCG
This sequence comes from Actinomycetes bacterium, assembly GCA_035640005.1. Lineage (GTDB taxonomy): Bacteria > Actinomycetota > CALGFH01 > CALGFH01 > CALGFH01 > DASQWY01. Next base: position 21,702 of record DASQWY010000754.1, on the reverse strand, counting down.
GCTGGCGGGTCCGCCGGCTGGAGCTGGCACGCCACGGCGCGCTCGCCGGGATGGGCGCGGCGCGGCCCGCGGCCGGGCCGCCGCGGTAGACTCCCTCAAGTCGCGCGGCCCCCGCCCGCCGGGAGGCGGCGCTCCCGCCCCGAGTCCGCGGAGATCCCGCCCGTTGCCCGACAAGCTGACCTCGCCCGCGGGCGAGGAGTTCGTGCTGGCCGACGCGTCGGTCAACCGCGTCCTCGTCAAGGGCGTCGTGGCCGTGCTGCAGGCGCGCACCGAGCGCCTGTGGTCGACCAAGGAAGGCGACATGTTCATGTGCGCCGACGCCGAGGGGAACCTGGACGCCGAGAAGGCGACCGGCGCCGGCTTCTACTGGCGCGACACCCGCTACCTGTCCGACTTCGTGCTGGACGTCGACGGCCGGCCGCCGCTGCTGCTGTCCACCTCGGCCGACCGCGCCTACGCCAGCCACATCGACCTCACCAACCAGGACCTCAGCGCCAAGGACGGCTCGGTCGACGCGCTGCAGGGCACCGTCAGCATCCGCCGCACCCGGGTCATCGACGGCCGCCTGTACGAGCGCGTCCGCGTCAGGAACTACAACGCCGGCCCGGTCGAGCTGGCGCTGCGCATGACCTTCAGCACCGACTTCGCCGACATCTTCGAGGTCCGCGGGCTCAAGCGGTCCACCCGCGGCCGCTTCGCCCGGCCCAAGGCCGATCAGGGCTCGATCGTGTTCGCCTACCAGGGCGAGGACGCCGTCTTCCGCGAGACCCGCATCGCCTTCGAGCGGCCGGCCAGCGACGTCGAGGTCGACGGCGCCCAGGTCAGCGCCTGCTGGCGGCTGCGGGTGGAGCCGGGCCAGACCGAGCTGATCTCGCTCACCGTCGAGCCGCGCTCCAGCGGCTCGCCGGCGGCCCCCCGGCAGTTCGACGCCGCCATGCAGGAGCTGCGGCGCTCCTACGAGTCGTGGGAGCACGCCTGCACCCGCATCTGGACCGACAACGAGCTGTACAACCAGCTGCTGGCCAGGGGCGTGCGGGACCTGCGGGCGCTGCTCACCCCGACCCGCTACGGCAACATGGTGGCGGCCGGCATCCCCTGGTTCGTGGCGCCGTTCGGCCGCGACTCGCTGATGACCTGCCACCAGACCCTGCTGCTCAACCCCGACCTGACCCGCACCACCCTGGAGGTGCTGGCCGCCTTCCAGGCCGACGAGGTCGACGACTGGCGCGACGCCCAGCCCGGCAAGATCCTCCACGAGCTGCGCCAGGGCGAGCTGGCCGGGGCCGGCATCATCCCGCACACGCCCTACTACGGCTCGATCGACTCCACGCCGCTGTGGCTGCTGCTGCTCGGCACCTACTACCGCTGGACCGGGGACGTGGCCTTCTGCCGGCGGCTGCTGCCGCACGTGGACCGGGCGCTGGACTGGGTGGAGACCTACGGGGACCTGGACGGCGACGGCCTCCTGGAGTACCGGCGGTCGAGCCCCCGGGGCCTGACCAACCAGGGCTGGAAGGACTCCCACGACTCGGTGGTGCACGCCGACGGCAGCCTGGCCACCGGGCCGATCGCCCTGGCCGAGGTGCAGGCCTACGTCTACCTGGCCAAGCTGCGGGTGGCGGAGGTGTTCGACGCGCTCGGCCGCGGCGACCGGGCCGAGGCCCTGCGCGGCCAGGCCGCCGCCCTGCGGCAGGCGTTCAACGAGCGGTTCTGGGTCGAGTCCGAGCAGTTCTTCGCCATGGCCCTGGACGGCGACAAGCGGCCGGTCGCCACCGTCACCTCCAACCCCGCCCACGGGCTCTACTGCGGCATCGCCGACCCGGACAAGGCGGCGCTGATGGCCAGGCGCCTGCTCGCCCCCGACATGTTCTCCGGCTGGGGGGTGCGGACGATGTCGAAGGCCTTCCCGTCCTACAACCCGATGAGCTACCACAACGGCTCCATCTGGCCGCACGACAACGCCTTCATCGGCGCCGGGCTCAAGCGCTACGGCCACGCCAAGGCGACCAACCGGCTGGCCACGGCGATGTTCGAGATGGCCGCCACCGTCGACGACATGCGCCTGCCCGAGCTGTTCTGCGGCTTCACCCGGCGCTCCCCGAACCGGCCGGTCGCCTACCCGGTCGCCTGCTCGCCGCAGGCGTGGGCCGCCGGCGCGCCGTTCCTGCTGCTGCAGGCGATGCTCGGCATCTCCGCCGACGCCCCCGCCAACGTGGTGAACGTCAACAAGCCGCTGCTGCCGCACTGGCTGAACACGGTCGAGCTGCACGACCTGCGGGTCGGGCGCTCCACCGTGTCGATCGTCTACCAGCGCCAGGGCGAGACCACCGGTTTCTCCCTGCTCGGCAAGGACGGCGACGTGCGCGTGCTGATGGAGGAATGAACGGGTTCGTCCGTGCGTTCACCGGGATGAGGTCGGAAGCTGTTGCGCTCGGTCACGCCGGGCTCGTACAATGCCAGAGGTCTCAGTCGCTGACCACATCGGTCGACGCCCCCGCCATCCCGGCAGTCGCTTTCGCGATCCCCTGTTCCGTTTCGGCACAGACGCCCTTGCGATGACGGCGATGTCCGGCAGGCGGGCAACGAGCCCATTCGGGGGTGCGCGGCGAGGAGGGGCAGCGGCGACACCGGCGGTTTCCTCGGCAGACGAGCGGGTCAGCTGACCCGAGTTCCTTCGCATCGCGGCGTGTGGTCCCGTGCTGGACGGCCGGGCCCCGCTGGCAGGATAAGGAGCGAGCGCGAGATCTCCCACGGGCCCTTCCGGCACGACGACTTCCCCACACCGGCACGTGATCTGGAGCCGGCACGAACCACCACAGGAAGGTGAGCATGACAACCACCGAGCGGGACATCCTTGAGGCGAAGGTGCTGCCCGAGTTGCAGGCGATCGCCTCGTCAATGGGTGTCCAGGGCTATCAGCGGCTGCGCAAGGCCGACCTGATCGGCGCGATCATCGCCAAGGCCCAGGGTGTCGAGTTCACGCCTTCCTCCGGCCCGTCGGGCCGGAGCCGGCGGGGAACCGGCCAGCCCGCCGGCCAGCCCGAGCTGCCTTCCGCCCCCGCGGAGGGGTCGGAGGCATCGGCGGCCGGACCCGACCCGGACCCGGTCGGCGCGGCCGAGGCGGCCGCGGCGGCGCTGCGGCGTCCGCGGCGCCGCGGGCCCGCCGACCCCGCGGAGGGGTCAGGCGACGCGCCCGTCCAGGTGGGCGAGGCGCCGCCGGCGGCCGAGGCCACGGCGGTTCAGGGCAACGGCGCCGCCGGCGCCAGCCGGTCGCCGGCCGACCAGGCCGACCAGCCGGGCCGCAACGGCGAACGCGAGGCCGTCCCGGCGGCCGTGGCCGCGGCGCCCGCGGCCGAGGGCCAGGCGCAGCCCGGCCCGTCGCAGGGCGGCGGCCAGCAGCCGGCCGAGGGGCACGGCGGCGGCCAGGGCGGCCAGCAGGGCCAGGCCCAGCAGGGTGAGGCCCGCGCCGAGGCCCAGGGCGGCGCCCAGGCCGAGCAGCAGCCGCAGCGCGGCGACGGCCAGCGCCGCGACTGGGGCGGCGGCCAGCAGGGCGGCGGCCAGCAGGGCGGCGGCCGCTGGGAGAACCAGCAGGGCGGCGGCAGCGGCTCCGGGCGGCGCCGCAACCGCAACCGGAACCGCAACCGCGGCCGCTTCGGCGGCGACCAGGGCGGCAACGTGGCGCTGCTGGAGCGGCCCGACTACCGCGAGCGCCAGGGGGCCGACGACCGGCCGGAGGTCAGCCGCACCGGCACCCTCGACATCCGCTCCCAGGACGGCTACGGCTTCCTGCGGGTCAACGGCTACCTGCCGGGCCCGGAGGACGTGTACGTGCCGCTGTCGCTGATCCGCCGCATGGGCCTGCGCCGCGGCGACGAGATCGAGGGCGTCGTCAAGCTGCCGCGCGACTCGGAGAAGTACGCCGCGCTGTCGCGGGTGGAGAAGGTCAACGGCCACGACCCCGAGGAGGCCCGCGGCCGCCGCGAGTTCAAGGACCTGACCCCGCTGTACCCGCAGGAGCGGCTGCGGCTGGAGCACAACCCCACCGAGATCTCCACGCGGATCATGGACCTGATGTGCCCCATCGGGAAGGGCCAGCGCGGCCTGATCGTGTCCCCGCCGAAGGCGGGCAAGACCACCCTGATGAAGCAGATCGCCAACTCGATCAGCGACAACAACCCCGAGGTGCACCTCATCATCCTGCTCACCGACGAGCGGCCCGAAGAGGTCACCGACATGCAGCGCTCCACCAGGGCGCAGGTGATCTACTCCACCTTCGACCGGCCGAGCGAGGAGCACTGCCAGGTGTCCGAGCTCACCATCGAGCGGGCCAAGCGGCTGGTCGAGTACGGGCGCGACGTGGTCGTGCTGCTGGACGGCATCACCCGCCTGTCGCGGGCCTACAACCTGGCCACCCCGGCCAGCGGCAAGATCCTCTCCGGCGGCGTGGACTCCTCCGCCCTCTACCCGCCCAAGCGGTTCTTCGGGGCGGCCCGCAACCTGGAGGAGGGCGGCTCCCTGACGATCCTGGCCACCGCGCTGGTCGACACCGGATCGCGGATGGACGAGGTGATCTTCGAGGAGTTCAAGGGCACCGGCAACATGGAGGTGCGCCTGGACCGCAAGCTCTCCGAGCGCCGCATCTTCCCCGCGCTGGACGTGGACGCCTCCTCCACCCGCAAGGAGGAGCTGCTGCTCAGCGAGGAGGAGCTGGTGGTGGCCTGGAAGCTGCGGCGGGTGCTGGGCGCGCTGGAGCCGGCGCAGGCGCTGGAGCTGGTGGTCGACAAGATGCGCCAGAGCAAGACCAACGCCGAGTTCCTCCGCGTCATCCAGCGCGCCGACATGCGCGCCTGACGTCCGGAATTCGGCTGGCCGCCGCGGCGTTCCAGCCTGCGGTACGATCCCGAGATCTTCCCAAGAGGAGCCAACCGTCCATGAAGCAGGGCATCCATCCCGATTACCAGGTCGCCACCGTGCGCTGCTCGTGCGGTGAGACCTTCCAGACCCGCTCGACAGTGCCCGAGCTGCGGGTCGACATCTGCTCCAAGTGCCACCCCTTCTACACCGGCAAGCAGAAGCTGGTCGACGCCGGCGGGCGGGTGGAGCGCTTCGAGCGGCGCTACGGCAAGCGCAAGGCGCCCGAGACCACCGCGTAGAGATCGATGGCGGGGGAACCGGAGGGGCAGCCGGTCCACTACGGCGGCCAGGCCGTCCTGGAGGGCGTGATGATGCGCGGCCAGGACGGCTGGTCGCTGGCCGTGCGCCGCCCGCAGGGCGAGATCTACCTGGAGCGCCACCGGCTGACCCCGCTGGCCAGGCGCGTGCGGCTGTTCCGGCTGCCGTTCCTGCGCGGGGTCGGCGTGCTGGCCGACTCGCTGGCGATCGGCGTCCGCGCCCTGGCCATCTCCGGCAACCAGGCGCTGGGCGAGGACGAGCGGCTCAGCGACCGGCAGATGGGCTGGTCGCTGGGGATCGGGGCGGCCTTCTTCACGCTGCTGTTCATCCTCGCCCCCGCCGCCGGCACCAGCTGGCTGTCCAGGCACCTGCCCAACAACCTGCTGTTCAACCTGGTCGAGGGGCTGGTGCGGCTCGGCTTCTTCCTCGGCTACATCGTGCTGATCTCGCAGCTGCGGGACATCCGCCGGGTGTTCCAGTACCACGGCGCCGAGCACAAGACGATCCACTGCCAAGAGGCCGGCCTGCCGCTGGAGCCCGGCAACGTCGACCGCTTCCCGACCCTGCACGTGCGCTGCGGCACCAACTTCCTGCTGATCCTGTTCGTGGTCACGCTGGTGCTGTTCACCGCCGGCTTCTCCCTGGTCGGGCGGCCGCCGCTGCTGGTACGGGTGCCGATCCAGCTGCTGGCGGTGCCGGTGATCGTCGGCATCGCCTACGAGGGCATCCGGCTGGGCGCCGGCCGGGAGCGCTCGCCGCTGGTCCGCGCGATCATGCAGCCCGGCCTGTGGCTGCAGATGCTCACCACCAAGCCCCCCTCCCGCGACCAGATCGAGGTCGCGATCCGGTCCCTGGAGCAGGTGCTGCCCGCGGCCGACCGGGCCAGGGTGGCGCCACTGCCGTCGCCGGTGATCGCCGGGCCGGGCGCGGCCGAGGAGGACCTGGCCACGGGCGGGTAGCGCCGGCAGCCGCCTCGCCCGCCCAAGGCCCAAGGAGCCAGCGATCGTGTTCGAACGCCTCGACGAGATCGAGCAGACCTACGACGACATCGAGCGGCAGCTCGGCGACCCGGCGGTCATCGCCGACCAGCGCCGCCTCGTCGAGCTGTCCAAGCGCCACGCCGAGCTCGGCGAGGTCGTGCGCCGCTACCGGGCCTGGCGCGCCGCCGCCGAGGACCTGGCGACCGCCCGCCAGCTGCTGGAGGAGGAGACCTCCGCCGACGGCCGGGCGCTGCTGGAGGAGGAGGTCGCCGCCGCGCCCGCGCGCCTGGAGGCGCTGGAGGCGGAGCTGCGGCGGGCGCTGCTGCCCAAGGACCCCAACGACGACAAGGACGTGATCGTCGAGGTCCGCGCCGGCACCGGCGGCGAGGAGGCCGGCCTGTTCGTCGGCGACCTGTACCGGATGTACACCCGCTGGGCCGAGCAGCACGGCCTCAAGGTCGAGGTGCTCTCGGAGAGCCCCTCCGACCTGGAGGGCTACAAGGAGGTCGTGTTCGCGGTCAAGGGCAAGGGCGCCTGGTCGCGGCTGAAGTACGAGGCCGGCGTGCACCGGGTGCAGCGGGTGCCGGTGACCGAGTCGCAGGGGCGCATCCACACCTCGGCGGCCGGGGTCAACGTGCTGCCCGAGGCCGAGGAGATCGACGTCACCGTCGACCCGAACGACCTCAAGGTCGACGTCTACCGCTCCACCGGGCCGGGCGGCCAGTCGGTCAACACCACCGACTCGGCGGTGCGCGTCACCCACCTGCCCAGCGGCATCGTGGTCGCCATGCAGGACGAGAAGTCGCAGATCCAGAACCGCGAGAAGGCGCTGCGGGTGCTGCGGGCGCGGCTGCTGGAGCGGGCCATCTCCGAGCAGCAGGCGCGGTTGGCGGCCGAGCGCCGCTCCCAGGTCCGCTCGCTGGACCGCTCCGAGCGGGTCCGCACCTACAACTTCCCCCAGGACCGGGTCACCGACCACCGCATCGGCCTGTCCGTCGGCGACCTGCCCGGCGTGCTGGAGGGCCGCGGCCTGGACCGGATCATCGACGAGCTGGCCGCGCGCGACGCCGAGGCGGCGCTGAAGGCGGAGGCGGGCGCGTGAGGGCCGCGGTCGCCTGGGTGCGCGAGGAGCTGGCCCGCGCCGGCTGCGTGTCGGCCGCGGCCGAGGCGCGCTGGCTGGTGGAGGAGGCGCCCCGCCCGGCCGACGAGCAGCGGCTGCGGGCGATGGTGGCCAGGCGGGCGGCGGGCGAGCCGCTGCAGTACGTGGTCGGCTGGGCGCCGTTCGGGCCGCTGCGGCTGCTGGTCGGCCCGGGCGTGTTCGTGCCCCGGCCGGAGACCGAGGGGCTGGCCGCCCGCGCCGCCGGCCACCTCGAGGATGCCCCCGACCCGGTCGCCGTCGACCTGTGCACCGGCTGCGGGGCGATCGCCTGCTTCCTGGCGGTGGAGGTCCCCGGCGCGCGGGTGCTGGCCACCGAGCTGGACCCGGTCGCCCTGGCCTGGGCCCGCCGCAACGCCGGCCCGCACGGGGTGGACGTGCTCGCCGGGGACCTGGACGCGCCCCTGCCCGCCGAGCTGGCCGGGCGGGTGGCGGTGCTGACCGCCAACGTGCCCTACGTGCCGAGCGCTGCCATCGGCACGCTGCCCCGCGACGTGCGCGACCACGAGCCCGCGCTGGCGCTGGACGGCGGGCCGGACGGGCTGGACGTGTTCCGCCGGGTGGCCGCGCTGGCGCCCCGCTGGCTCGCGCCCGGCGGCGTGCTGCTGGCCGAGATCGGCGACGACCAGGGGCCCGCCGCCACCGCGCTGCTGGAGGCGGCCGGGCTGACCGGGATCGCCGTCCATCCCGACCTGGTCGGCCGCGACCGGATCGTGGAAGGGTTTCGGGCGTGAGCGTCCCGGACGACCCCAGGGTCATCCCCATCCCCGCCGACCAGGAGCAGTGGCCGTCGCTGCTGCAGGTCGGCGGCGAGGTGGTCGCCCGCGGCGGGCTGGTGGTGCTGCCCACCGACACCGTCTACGGGGTCGGCGGCGACCCGTTCAACGCCTCGGCGGTCGACGCGCTGTTCGCCGCCAAGGGCCGCGGCCGCGACCTGCCGCTGCCGGTGCTGGTGCACACCTGGCGGCAGGTCACCGGCCTGGTCGAGGAGATCCCCGAGCCGGCGCAGGCGCTGTTCGCGGCCTGGTGGCCGGGGCCGCTCACGGTGGTGCTGCGCGAGGCGCCCGGGATCGGCTGGGACCTCGGCGACTCGCGCGGCACGGTGGCGGTGCGCATGCCCAAGCAGGACTTCGCCCTCGCCCTGGTGCAGCGGACCGGGCCGCTCGCGGTGACCAGCGCCAACCGCTCCGGCGAGCCGACCCCCGACGGGATGCCCGGGATCGTGGCGCAGCTCGGCGACCACGTGGAGGTGTTCTTCGACGCCGGTCCCGCCGGCGGCGGGCCGCCGTCCACGATCGTCGACCTGACCGGTCCGCACCCGCGGCTGCTGCGCGCCGGCGCGATCCCCGCCGACGAGCTGGAGCGGGTGCTCGAGGAGCCCCTGATCGACCATGCCTGAGCCCGCCCCGCCGGCCGAGTTCGGCGTGCTGTTCGTGTGCACCGGCAACATCTGCCGCTCGGCGACCGCCGAGGCGATCGCCCGCCGCGAGCTGGCCCGTTACCCGGGCGCGTCGCTGCGGCTGACCTCGGCCGGCAGCCACGCCCTGGAGGGCAGCCCGGCGGTCGGCAGGGCGGTACTGGCCGCCGCCACCCGCGGGGCCTCCCTGGAGCGCCATCATGCCCGCGAGCTGACCAGGCGCCGGGTGCGCGCCGCCGACCTGGTGCTGTGCATGGCCGCCGAGCACCGCCACTACGTGCTCGCCCACGACCGCTCGGCCGCCCGCCGGACCTTCCTGCTGGCCAGCTTCGCCCGGGTCGCCGCCCAGTGGGCCTGGCTGGCCGGCTCGCCCGCCGAGCTGGTGGCGATGGCCGCCGACCACGCCCGCGAGCTGTCCGGCGACGACGTCGAGGACCCGCTCGGCGGGGAGCCGGAGCGTTTCGCCGACTGCGCCGAGCGGCTCGACGGCCTGGTCACCCCGGTGATCGCCGCGCTCGTTCGCACGCTGCCCGTGGTAGCCTCCCGGCCAGATCCATCCTGAGGAGGCGCGATGGGCGACCTTCGCTCCTACCTGCTGGTCGCCGGCCTGGCCGCGCTGCTGTCGTACCTGCTGACCCCGGTCGTGCGCGCGGTGGTCATCCGCTTCGGCGCCGTGGACCGGCCCGGCGGGCGCAAGATGCACGCCGTGCCCACCCCCACCCTCGGCGGGCTGGCGCTGTTCCTGGCGTTCGTCGGCGGCCTGGCGCTGTCCTCGCTGCTGTTCCCGGCCATCTTCCTTTCCTCCGACGCGTTCGGCATCGCGGTCGGCGCCGCGCTGATGGTCGGGCTCGGCATCATCGACGACCTCAAGGGCCTCAGCGCCCCGGCCAAGCTGGCCGGCCAGATCCTGGCCGCCAGCGTCATGACCCTCGCCGGCGTGCAGGTGCTGTTCTTCTGGCTGCCGTCGTTCCCGCTGCCGTTCGGCGGGCACGTGGACCTCGGCACCATCAGCCTGTCGCCCGACCTCGGCGTGCCCCTGACCGTGCTGGTGGTGATCGTCACCGTCAACGCGATCAACTTCGTCGACGGGCTGGACGGCCTGGCCGCCGGGCTGGTCGCCATCGGCGCGCTCGCCTACTTCGTCTACAGCTACCGCACCGGCAACAGCGGGCTGATCGCCGAGGACTCGCCGGCGCCGCTGCTGTCGGCCGTGCTGTTCGGCATCTGCGTGGGCTTCCTGCCGCACAACTTCAACCCGGCGCGGATCTTCATGGGCGACACCGGCTCGATGCTGCTCGGCACGCTGCTGTCGGGGGCGACCATCACCGGCATCGGCCGCACCACCTCGCCGCGGCCCGGCGACCAGTTCGCCCTGCTGATCCCGGTGGCGATCCCCATGCTGGTGATGGCGCTGCCGTTCCTGGACACGCTGTTCGCGGTCGGGCGGCGGGTGCGGCTCGGCACCGGGGTCATGACCGCCGACAAGAACCACCTGCACTACCGGCTGCTGGAGATCGGCCACTCGCACCGCAAGGCCGTGCTGATCCTGTGGGCGTGGAGCGCCCTGCTGGCCAGCGCAGTGGTCGCCCTGTCGTTCACCAGCTCCAAGCGGGTGCTGCCGGTCTTCGTGATCGTGGCCGCCTGCGGGATCGCCGGGCTGCTGTCGCCCCGCTGGCGGCGGCTCGGCCGGCCGCGCGGGGCCTAGCGCCGTGGCCGCCCACGACCGGCGCATCGTGCTCGGTGCCACCCTGGCCACGCTGCTGGCCGGCGCGCTCGTGACCGCGGTGGCGGCGCTGCTGCGCGGCTGGCCCGGCGCGCTCGGGGCGCTGGCGGGGACGGCCCTGGCGGTGGCGTTCTTCGCGGTGACCGTGGTGGTGGTCAGCTGGGCCGGGCGGGTCTCCGACGAGCTGATGCTCCCCGCGGCCCTCGGCACCTACGTGCTGAAGCTCGGCGGCATCGGCGCCCTCCTGGTCGCCTTCCGCGGCACCACCGCCTTCGACCGCTCCGCGTTCGCCATCGCCGTGGTCGCCGGCGCCTGCATGTTCCTGGCCGCCGAGGTCCGCATTGCCGCCGGGGCCCGCATCCCCGCCGTGGACCTCGACGAGCGCGAGCGGCGCTGAGCCGCGCCCCCGGCTGCTCGCGGCGGGGGAACCCTCCCTGGTATATTCGCCCGCCCATGGGTGAACCTTCTGGCGACAAGCGGCCAGGCGGTGCCGAGGTTGCCTGGTCGATCATCGGCATCTTGCTCGCCGGGGTCATCGCATGGGGCGGCATCGGCTGGTTGATCGACCGCTGGGCCGGGACCAACGCGTTCCTGCCCATCGGGATCATGGTCGGCGCCGCGGGTGCGTTCTACCTCGTCATCCGCCGCTACGGCCAGAGCTGAACACGACGGACCTGGGAGTTGAGAGGCTGAGGTGACGACGCTGCCGAGCCTGCTGGCGCGCGAGGGGTTCCAGGCGCCCGGCACCGAGGACTTCGTATGGCCGCCGATCTGGACACTGCACATCTTCGGGTTCGACCTGGAGATCAACCGCAGCGCCCTGCTGATGGTGCTGGCCATGCTGCTGGTGCTGGTGGTGTTCCTGGTCGCCTTCCGCCGGCCCAGCATGGTCCCGCACGGCCTCCAGAACCTGGTCGAGGTCGGGGTGGAGTTCATCCGCCGGCAGGTCATCCTGGAGGTCATCGGCGAGGCCGGGCTGCGCTTCCTGCCCTACCTCACCACCCTGTTCTTCTTCATCTTCTTCGCCAACGTGCTGGAGATCATCCCGCCGATCAACTTCCCGGCGACCTCGCGGATGGCGCTGCCGGCGTTCCTGGCGCTGATGTCCTGGCTGCTGTTCAACGCGGTCGGCATCCGCGAGCAGGGCCTCGGCCCCTACCTGCGCAGCGTGCTGTTCCCGCCCGGCATCCCGTGGCCGCTGTACCTGCTGATCACCCCGATCGAGTTCGTCTCCACGATCCTGGTCCGCCCGGTGACGCTGTCGGTCCGTCTCCTGGCCAACATGGTGGCCGGGCACCTGATCCTGAGCGTGTTCTTCCTCGGGACCGTCTACCTGCTCGGCCGCCCGGCGACCGCCGTGTTCGGCGTCCCCGCCTTCGTCATGTCGGTCGCCCTGGTCGCCTTCGAGTTGCTGGTGGCGCTGCTGCAGGCCTACATCTTCACGATCCTGACCGCCGTCTACCTCGCCGGCGCCCTCGAACCCGAGCACTGACCCGACAAAGGAGCACCCGCCATGCATGTCGTCAGCGTCGTCGCCGCCATCAGCGGCAACCTGAACGTCCTGGGCTACGGGCTCGGCGCCCTCGGGCCCGGCATCGGCCTCGGCTTTCTGATCGGCAAGGCCCTGGAGGGCATCGCCCGGCAGCCGGAGGCGGCCGGCCAGGTGCGCACCACCATGTTCATCGGCCTGGCGTTCGTGGAGGCGCTGGCCCTGTTCGGCTTCGTGCTCGCCTTCGCGCGCAGCTGACGGGAGGCGGGAGTCCCGTGCACCTCGCCATCGCCGCCGTCCTGGCCGCCGAGGAAAACTCCAACCCGGTCGTCCCCAACCTGAGCGAGTTCATCATCGGCGGGCTGGCCTTCCTGATCCTGCTGGTGGTGCTCCAGCGGACCGCGTTCCCGCAGGTCACCAAGATGCTCCGTGACCGGTCGGAGAACATCGAGGGCAAGCTGGAGCAGGCCGAGCGCGAGCGGGCCGACGCCGAACGGCTGCTGCAGCAGTACCGCGACAAGCTGGCCGCCGCCGAGGACGAGACCCGGCGGATCCTGGAGGAGGCCCGCTCCAACGCCGAGCGGGTCCGCCGCGAGCTGCTGGCCAAGGCCGAGAGCGACGCCGGCCGGGAGCTGGACCGGGCCAGGGAGGCGATCCGCTCCGAGCGCGACCAGGCCATCCGCCAGCTGCGCGGCGAGGTCGGCAACCTGGCGGTCGAGCTGGCCACCCGGGTGGTCGGCGAGTCGCTGGACCGCGACCGGCAGCTGCGCCTGATCGACCGCTACATCGACGACGTCAGCAACCAGGGCGGCGCAGGTGGCTGAGGCCGGGCCGGCGCTGGCCGCGCGGGCCCGCGAGCTGCTCGACCAGGCCGCCGGGCGCGACGGCGTCGAGCGGGTCGCCGGCGACCTGGACGCGTTCGCTCGCCTGCTGGCCGTGCAGGTGCGGCTGCGCAAGGCGTTGAGCGACCCCGGCCTGCCGCCCGAGCCCAAGCGGGCGCTGCTGGAGGAGCTCGGCGGCGGCCGGCTGGAGCCGGCGAGCGTGGAGCTGCTGGCCGGCGCCGCCGCCGTCCAGCGCGTGCCCGCGCGCAGGTTCACCGCGCTGGTCGCCGAGCTGGCCGCCCGCGCCGCCATGGTCGCGGCCGAGCAGGCCGACGAGCTGGACCGGGTCGAGGACGAGCTGTTCCGCTTGGCCACCCTGGTCGAGCGCGACCACCCGCTGCGCGCCGCGCTGACCAACCCCGGCCTGCCGGTGGACAACAAGCGGGCGCTGGTGGCCGACCTGCTCGGCGGCCGCGCCAGCTCGCGCACCGCCGCCCTGGTCGACCTGCTGGTCGAGCTGGACGAGGGGCACGACCTCGACCGCTCGGCGAAGGCGTGGGCGGAGCTGGCCGCCGAGCGCCGCCAGCGGGTGGTCGCCGAGGTCCGCAGCGCGGTGCCGCTGGACCAGCAGCGCCGCGAACGCCTGGCCGAGGCGCTCGAGCAGGCCACCGGCAAGCCGGTCGACCTGCGCTGCACGGTCGACGAGGCTATTTTGGGCTCGGTGGTCGTCCGCATCGGCGACCAGGTGCTGGACGGCAGCCTCCGCACCCGCCTCCAGCAGGCCCGCGACGAACTTGGCGTCCCCTGAGCTCACGAAGGAAAGAGGCACCGCCATGACCGAGCTTTCCATCAGCCCTGATGACATCGCCGCGGCGCTGCGCAAGCACGTCGAGTCGTTCAAGCCGAGCCTGGAGCGGGAGGAGGTCGGGCGGGTCGTCGAGGCCGGCGACGGCATCGCCCGGGTCGAGGGGATGCCCTCGACCATGGCCAACGAGCTGCTGGAGTTCCCGGGCGGCCTGCTCGGCGTGGCCCTCAACCTGGACGTCCGCGAGATCGGCTGCGTGATCTTCGGCGACGCCTCCGGCATCGAGGAGGGCGACGAGGTCAAGCACACCGGCCGGGTGCTGTCGGTGCCGGTCGGCGACGGCTTCCTCGGCCGGGTGGTGGACCCGCTCGGCAGGCCGCTGGACGGCAAGGGCGACATCGCCTACCGGGAGACCCGCGCCCTGGAGCTGCAGGCGCCCTCGGTGATCCAGCGCCAGCCGGTCAAGGAGCCGCTGGAGACCGGCATCAAGGCGATCGACGCGATGACCAACATCGGCCGCGGCCAGCGGGAGCTGATCATCGGCGACCAGAAGACCGGCAAGACCGCCGTCTGCCTGGACACGATCATCAACCAGAAGCAGCACTGGGGCACCGACAAGCAGGTCAAGTGCATCTACGTGGCCATCGGCCAGAAGGACTCCACCGTGCGGGAGCTGGTCGGCGCGCTGGACGACGCCGGCGCGCTCGACTACACGGTGGTGGTCAACGCGCCCGCCTCGCTGCCGGCCCCGTTCAAGTACATCGCCCCCTACGCCGGCTCCGCCATGGGCCAGCACTGGATGTACCAGGGCGAGCACGCCCTGATCGTGTTCGACGACCTCTCCAAGCAGGCCGAGGCCTACCGGGAGATCTCGCTGCTGCTACGCCGCCCGGCCGGCCGCGAGGCCTATCCCGGCGACGTGTTCTACCTGCACTCCCGCCTGCTGGAGCGGTGCGCCAAGCTGTCCAACGACCTCGGCGGCGGCTCGCTCACCGGCCTGCCGGTGATCGAGACCAAGGGCAACGACATCTCCGCCTACATCCCCACCAACGTGATCTCGATCACCGACGGCCAGATCTACCTGGAGCCCGACCTGTTCAACGCGGGCGTGCGGCCGGCCGTCAACGTCGGCACGTCGGTGTCCCGGGTCGGCGGTTCGGCGCAGATCCGGGCGATGCGCCAGGTCGCCGGCACGCTCCGCATCGACCTGGCCCAGTTCCGCGCGCTGGAGGCGTTCGCGCTGTTCTCCTCCGACCTGGACCGGGCGTCCAGGGCGCAGCTGGACCGCGGCGCCCGCATGGTCGAGCTGCTCAAGCAGGGCCAGTACGAGCCGGTGCCGATCGAGCGGCAGGTGATGGCGCTCTGGGCGGGCGTCAACGGCTACCTCGACGACATCCCGGTCGAGGACGTGCGCCGCTTCGAGCGCGAGCTGCTGGAGTTCCTGGACGCCGACCATCCTGACGTCGGCGAGCACATCCGCAATGAGGGCACCCTGCCCGACGAGGTCGAGGCCAAGCTGAAGGAGGCGGTCGAGCAGTTCAGGGGCCGCTTCCGGACCTCCGACGGCCGCCGGCCGCCGCGCGAGGCGGAGGCCAGGCCGATGGAGGAGGGCGAGGAGGAGCAGGACTCGGTCAAGCGTTACCACCGCAGCCCGGAGGAGTTCGACGAAGCCGCCGGGCCGGCCGGCCGCGGCGCCAGGCAGACCCCGTAGCCGATGGCCGGCCAGCTCCGCGTCGTCCGCCGGCGGATCCGCACGGTGCAGTCGACCATGAAGATCACCCGCGCCTTCGAGCTGATCTCGGCCTCCCGGGTGGCCAGGGCGCAGCAGCGGGTCGAGCAGGCCCGCCCGTACACCCGCCAGGTCACCCAGGCGCTGACCAGCGTGGCCAACACCGAGGTGACCATCTCCCACCCGCTGATCGAGTCGCGCGAGGAGATCAAGGCCGCCGGCGTGCTGGCGATCACCTCCGACCGCGGCCTGGCCGGGCCGTACAACGCCAGCGTGCTGCGCACCACCGAGGAGCTGCTGGCCCGGCTGCGCTCCGACGGCGTCGAGCCGCACCTGTACGTGACCGGCCGCAAGGGCGTCGCCTACTACCGATTCCGGCAGCGGCCGCTGGCCGGCACCTGGTCGGGCTTCTCCGACCGGCCCAGCTACGACGACGCCAAGCAGGTCGCCGACACGCTGCTGGCCGCCTTCCTCGACCACGAGGTCGACGAGCTGCACCTGGTCTTCACCGACTTCGTGTCGGCGGTGACCCAGCGGCCGACCGCCGTGCGGATCATCCCGCTGGTGGTGGAGGAGACCCGCGAGCGGCCGCCGGAGCCGATCCCCATGTACATCTACGAGCCGAACGCCCAGGCGGTGCTCGACGCGCTGCTGCCACGCTACGTCGAGGCGCGGGTGTTCACCGCCATGCTGGAGGCGGCCGCCTCCGAGCATGCCGCCCGGCGCAAGGCGATGAGCGCCGCCACCGACAACGCCGAGGAGCTGATCGAGGACCTGACCAGGGAGTACAACCAGGCGAGGCAGGCCGAGATCACCCAGGAGATCATGGAGATCGTCGGCGGCGCCGAGGCCCTTTCACAGAGCGGGAGCTGAGCACCATGGCCACGGTAGTGACCGAGCGCGGCACGGGACGGATCGTCAGGATCATCGGTCCGGTGGTGGACGTCGAGTTCGCCCCGGGCGAGCTGCCGGCGATCCAGAACGCCCTCACTGTCGAGCGCGACCTCGACGGCGAGAAGTCGATCATCACCTGCGAGGTCGCCCAGCATGTCGGCGACGCCACCGTGCGGGCGATCGCCATGCAGCCGACCGACGGGCTGGTGCGCGGCGCGCCGGTCACCGACACCGGCCAGTCGATGACCATGCCGGTCGGTGAGCAGACCCTCGGGCACGTGTTCAACGTGCTCGGCAACGCCCTCGACGACCCGGACTTCCAGGCCGACGAGCGCTGGCCGATCCACCGCCACGCGCCCGGCTTCGAGCAGCTGGAGCCGCGGACCGAGATGTTCGAGACCGGCATCAAGGTCATCGACCTCCTGGAGCCGTACGTGCGCGGCGGCAAGATCGGCATGTTCGGCGGGGCCGGGGTCGGCAAGACCGTGATCATCCAGGAGATGATCTACCGGGTGGCCGAGGAGCACTCCGGCGTGTCGGTGTTCGCCGGGGTGGGGGAGCGCACCCGCGAGGGCAACGACCTGTACCTGGACATGAGCGAGTCCGGGGTCATCAACAAGACCGCGCTGATCTTCGGGCAGATGGACGAGCCGCCCGGGGTGCGGCTGCGGGTCGGCCTGGCCGCCCTCACCGTCGCCGAGTACTTCCGCGACGAGATGAACCAGGACGTGCTGCTGTTCATCGACAACATCTTCCGCTTCGTGCAGGCCGGCTCGGAGGTGTCGACGCTGCTCGGCCGCATGCCGAGCGCGGTCGGCTACCAGCCGACCCTGGCCGACGAGATGGGCGAGCTGCAGGAGCGGATCACCTCGACGCGTGGCCACTCGATCACCTCGCTGCAGGCGATCTACGTGCCCGCCGACGACATCACCGACCCGGCGCCGCACACCACCTTCGCGCACCTGGACGCCACCACCGTGCTCAGCCGCGACATCGCCTCGCTCGGCATCTACCCGGCGGTCGACCCGCTCGCCTCCACCTCCCGCATCCTTGACCCGCGCTACGTCGGCGACGAGCACTACACGGTCGCCCGCCGCGTCCAGGAGATCCTGCAGCGCAACAACGAGCTGCAGGACATCATCGCCATCCTCGGGGTCGACGAGCTGTCCGAGGACGACAAGGTGATCGTGGCCAGGGCCCGGCGCATCCAGCGCTTCCTGTCGCAGCCGTTCTACGTGGCCGAGCAGTTCACCGGCGTCAAGGGCAAGAGCACCCCGCTGGACGAGACCATCTCCTCGTTCAAGGCGCTGGCCGAGGGCGAGTACGACCACCTGCCCGAGCAGGCGTTCTTCAACGTCGGCGGGATCGAGGAGGCGCAGGAGAAGGCCAAGACGCTCGGCGGCGAGGAGTAGCCGTGGCCGGGCTCCAGGTCCACCTGGTCACCCCCGAGCGCGAGGTGTGGACGGGGGAGGCCGACTTCGTGCTCGCCAGGGGGGTCGACGGCGACCTGGGCGTGCTGCCGGGCCACGCGCCGCTGCTGGCCGCGCTCGACATCGGCCCGGTGTTCATCGAGGCCGGCGGCGGCCGCACCGCCGCGGTGGTGGACGGCGGCTTCATCCACGTCACCGGCGACGGCGACGACGTCACCAGGGTCGACGTGCTGGCCGAGCACGCCCTGCTGCAGGAGGAGCTGGACCGCGAGGACCCGGCCGCCTGCGAGCAGCGGGCCGAGGAGCTGCGCGCCGAGGGCCGCTTCGACGAGGCCCGCATCGAGCAGGCCAAGGCCGACACCCGCCGCCGCCTGGCCGAGGGCGGGTAGGAGGGAAGGCGCGAATCAGAGCCAGCCGCTGCGTCTGAACCTGAAGTAGAGGTAGACGCAGACCGCGGCCATGGCGCCGAGCACGATCGGGTAGCCGAACGTCCAGCGCAGCTCGGGCATGTGCTGGAAGTTCATGCCGTAGATGCCGGCGACCATCGTCGGGATGGCGGCGATCGCGACCCAGGCGGAGATCTTGCGCATGTCCTCGTTCTGGCGCACGCCGACCTGGGTCAGGTTGGCCTCCAGCACGCTGGTGAGCAGGTCGCGGAAGCCGGTCACCTGCTCGCCGATGCGGACCAGGTGGTCCAGGACGTCCCGGAAGTACTCGCGCAGGTCCTCGTGGATCAGCGGCACCCGCCGCCTGGCGAGCTGGTCGAGCGGCTCCTCCAGCGGCGCCGCCGCCTGGTGGAACTCCACCACCTCCCGCTTCAGGAAGTAGATGCGCTCGGCCGGGTTGGCCGCCTCCGGGGAGAAGACGTCCTTCTCGACCTCCTTGATGTCGTCGTCGAGCCCGGCCACCACCGGGACGTAGTCGTCGACGACCCGGTCGAGGATCCCGTGCAGCACCGCCCCCGGCCCGAGCCGCAGCAGGTCGGGCCGGCCCTCCATCTGCTTGCGGACGCCGCGCAGCTCGCTGGCGGGCAGGTGGCGCACGGAGACCACGAAGTTCTCGCCGATGAACAGCATGATCTCGCCGAACTCGACCTGCTCCTCGGCCTCCAGGTAGCGGGCGGTCTTCAGCACCACGAACAGGGAGTCGTCGTAGATCTCCAGCTTGGGCCGCTGGTGGGCCTGGATGGCGTCCTCGACGGCCAGCTCGTGGAGGCTGAACTGGCGCCGGACGCTCTCGAACTCCTCCGGGGTCGGTTCGTACAGGCCGATCCAGACGAACGCGTCCGGCCGGCAGCCGGCGTCGTAGGCCTCCTCGATGGTCAGCTCGCCCGGCCGGCGCTTGCCGTCCTGGTAGACCGCGCAGTCGATGATCACGCCCGTATTGTGGCCGCCCCGCGGCCCATCCGGCTACGGCCCGCCCGCGACCACCCGGCAGAACGCCTCCAGCAGCCGCCGCGCGGCCGGCCCGTGCTCGGCCACGCCGGCCAGGGCGGCCTCGTGCGGGTACGGCGCCGGCGACGCTGTGTACCAGGCGGCCAGGATGCCGGCGTCGACCTCGGGGTGCCACTGGACGCCGACCACGCTGCCGGCCCGGAAGGCCTGGTTGGCGTAGCGGTCGGTGCTGGCCAGCAGGGTCGCGCCCGGCGGCAGGTCGAAGGTGTCCTTGTGCCAGTGGAACACCGCGTCGCCGGCGCCGAGGGAGCCGAGCACCGGGTCGGCGCGCGCCCCCGGGGCCAGCTCCAGCCGGTTCCAGCCGACCTCCACGCCGGCGTCGCCGAGGTAGGCGCGGCCGCCGAGCGCGTGCGCGGCCAGCTGGGCGCCCAGGCAGATGCCGAGGGCCGGCACGCCGCCGGCGGCGGCCTGCCGCAGCAGCGCCATGGTGGCCTCCAGGTGGGGGTAGTCGGCGGCGTCGTAGACGCCCATCTCGCCGCCGAGCACGGCCAGCCCGGCGGCGCCGTCGAGGCGGGCGGGCAGCGGCTCGGCGGGCGCCTCCACCACCGCCAGGTCCAGGCCGAGCGCGGCGGCCACCTCGCCGAGCAGCGCCGGCGGGCTCTCCGGCTCGTGCTGCACCACCAGCAGGCGTCGGGCGGGCGCGCTAGGCACGGAGCGCCCGGTCGACCAGGGCGGGCAGCAGCGTGCCCGCCTCCCCGTGCAGGACGGCGTCGGCCAGCCCGTCCAGCGGCGTCGGCTCGCGGTTGAGCACCACCACCGCCGCGCCGGCCCGCTTGGCCAGCACCGGCAGGCGCGCCGCCGGCTCCACCACCAGCGACGACCCCACCGCCAGCAGCGCGTCGCAGCCGCCGGCCAGCGCCTCGGCGCGGGCCCAGACCGGCGGCGGGATCGCCTGCCCGAAGGAGACCGTGGCCGCCTTGAGGATGCCGCCGCAGCCGTGGCAGGCCGGGTCGTCCTCGCCCGCCTCGACCCGCGCGACCGCCGCCGCCATCGGCGAGCGGTCGCCGCAGCCGAGGCAGACCACCTGGCGGCCGGTGCCGTGCACCTCCACCACCAGCTCCGGCGGGAGCCCGGCGTCCAGGTGCAGCCCGTCGATGTTCTGGGTGACCACGCCCGCCAGGCGGCCGGCCCCGGCCAGGCAGGCGCAGGCCAGGTGCGCCGCGTTCGGCCGCGCGTCCAGGTGGAACAGCTCGCGGCGCAGCCGCCAGGCCAGCCGGCGGGCGGCCGGGTCGGTCAGGTAGCGGCGGTAGCCGAGCTGGCGCGGGTCGTAGCGGGCCCACAGGCCGCCGGGGGAGCGGAAGTCGGGGATGCCGGACTCGGTGGAGATGCCCGCCCCGGAGAACACCACGATCCGCCGGGCCGCGCCCAGCAGCCCGGCCGCCCGCTCCAGCTCCGGCTCCGGCTCCAGGGCCGTCCCGGCCTCGTCCATGCCGCCAGCGTAGCGTTCCGCCGATAGAATCGGGCGTCATGAGGACCCGTCGCGGCCTGGCGGCGCTGGCCGTGACCGCCCTGGCCGCGGCGTCGTGGGCGGGCGCCCGCGCCCCGGCGGCCGCCGCCCGGCCGTTCGCCCGCCCGGCCGACACCCCGCTCGCCCGCCCGGCGGCGCTGGTGCTGGTCGGGCGGCTCAGCCTGGCCGAGGCGCTGGACGCCAGGCCGCGGGGCCAGGCGGCGATGGTGGCCGGGTTCGTGTCCACCCTCCCGGAGGACCAGCCGGACGCCGCCCGGGTGCTGTCGCTGGCCGCCGGCCGCCGCGTCGACCTGCCGGCCGGCGGGGTCGCGCCGGGCGACCCGGCGGCGGCCGACCGGCTGCGCGCCGCCAACCCGGACGCCCGCTTCGGCGGGCTGCCGCCGCTGCGGGTGCTGGCCGCGCCCGGGGCGGAGGCGGCCGGGCTGCTCGCGCTCGGCCCGTCCGGCCCCGCCCCGGCGGCCGAGCCGCTGCCGGCCACCGGCACCCTCCGGCTGCGCCCCGACCGGCTGCTGGTGGTCGCGGTGCCCGGGGCGGCCGGGCTCCGCGACGTGCTCGCCCGGATCGGCGGCGCGCCGGGCGCGGACGGGGTCGTGGTGGTCGGCCTGCGGCCGGCGCCCGGCCGGGCCCGGGCCGCCCCGTTCCTCGGCCTGGGCGGGCGCCAGGCCGGGCTGGTGACCTCGGCGTCGACCAGGAGGACCGGGCTGGTCGCCTTCGAGGACCTGCGGCCGACGCTGGCCGGCGCCGGCGCCGGCGGGGACGGCACGCCGATCCACCTGGTCGCCGACCCCGGCCCGGCCGCCGCCACCGCCTCGGTCGACCGCCGGGTGGCCGCGCTGGTGCTGGCGCGCACCTGGGCGGTGCCGCTGCTGGCGGTGGTCGCCTGCCTGGCGCTGCTCGCCCTGCTGCCCGCCGCCCGCCGCGGCCGCGCCTGGACCGGCCCGGCACGGGCGCTGGTCGCGCTGACCCTGGCGCTGCCCGCCGGCTACCTGGCCGCCAGCATGGCCGAGCCGCCGGCCGCCAGGGTCTGGCGGCATGCCTCCCCGCCGGCGCTCGGGGTGGCGCCCGACCCGGGCGCGCTGGCCGGCTGGGCGGCCGCGTGGGTCGGCTGCGGGGTGGCGGTGGCGCTGCTGCTGGCCGCCGCCGCGCTCCGGCTGGGGCGGCCGC
>DASQWY010000753.1:0-19510 GCA_035640005.1 Actinomycetes bacterium | reverse complement strand
CCTCGACCCGCCCGGCGGCGACCGGCTCGCCGGCGCGGGTCACCACCCGCCGGTCGGGGAAGCGGGCCAGCAGGGCGCGGGCCGCGGCCAGGTCCTCGGCGACCAGCACCCCGGCGAGCACCCGCCTGGCCACCTCCCCGGCCGGGCCGGCGGTGCGCACGCGGTCCAGCAGCAGCGGCGCCCTGCCGGCGGCGACCTGGCCGTTCAGGGGCAGCGCGACCTCGGGATCCGGGTGCAGCAAGATGGCGCGGCCGCCGCCGGCGTCGCGCAGCAGGCCAGCGGCGTCGGTGGCGGTGCCGGGGGCGTCGACCACCAGGGCGTCGGCGTCGGGGCCGAGGGCGGCGGCCACGGCCGCCTCGTAGCCGGGCTGGACCTCGCAGGCGGGGCTGAGCGGGCCGAGGATGCCGTCCCGGCCCGCGCCGGCGAGGAACGCCAGCGCGTCGCCGCCGGCCGCGCGGGCGGTCGCCTCGAACGCCTCCCGGCGCGCCTGGGCGGCGGCCCGCTGGCCCTCCAGGCGCCGCTCCTCGGCGGCCAGGCGCCGGGTCTCGGCCGCCTGCCGGTCGCGGGCCTCCTCGGCGGCGCGCCGCGCGGTCGCGCGCGCGGCCCGGTCGGCGTCCAGCGCGGCCCGCTCGGCCCGCAGGCCGTCCAGCTGGGCGGCCAGGGCGGCGCCGCGCCGCTCCAGCTCGGCGGCGTGCTCGCGCACGCGGGCGGCGTCGGCGTCCAGCTGCTCGACGGTGCGCCGCGCGGCGGCCGCCTCGCCGGTGAGGCGGACCTCGCGGCGGTGGGCGCCGGCCCGCTCCCGCTCGGCCGCGGCTACCGCCCGGTCGTGGGCGTCCACCGCCGCCCTGGCCCGGTCGCGCCGGGCGACGGCGGCCTCGGCCGCGGCGGTGGCGCGCTCGCGTTCCTGCTCGATCCCGGTCAGCTCGGCGGCGACCTCGGCGGCCTCCCGCTCCAGGTCGGCGACCGAGCGGCCGTGCGACTCCTCGGCGAGCGCGTCGGCCAGGTGGCGGGCCTGCGCCTCGGCCAGCGCCATGGTGCCGCGCAGGCGCTCGCGCACGGTGACCAGGCGGTGGACGGTCTCCCCGGCGGCGGCGGCCAGCGGCTCGTGCTGCTCGACCTGGACCCCCAGGCGGGCCTCCTCCTCCAGGGAGGCCTGGTGGGCGGCTTCCAGCTCCGCCAGCCGGGCGGCGAAGGCGGCCTCCTCGGCGTCGAGAGCGGCCGCCTTGCGGCGGGCGCCGTCCAGCTCGCGGGCGCGCAGGACCAGGCGCACCTCGCGCAGCTCGGCGGCGACCTCGGCGGCCTTGGCGGCCGTCTCGGCCTGCTGCTGCAGCGGCCTGAGCTGACGGCGCAGCTCCCCGACCAGGTCGGTGAGGCGCACCAGGTGCTGCTCCATGCCGGCGAGCTTGCGCAGGGCCTTCTCCTTGCGCTTGCGGTGCTTGTAGACCCCGGCGGCCTCCTCGATGGCGGCGCGGCGGTCCTCGGGCCGGCCGTGCAGCACGTCCTCCAGCCGGTTCTGGCCGAGGATGGTGTGCAGCTCGCGGCCGACGCCCGTGTCGGACAGCAGCTCCTGCAGGTCCAGCAGGCGGCAGGGGGTGCCGTTGAGGGCGTACTCGCTGTCGCCGGAGCGGTACAGCAGCCGGGTCATGGTGACCTCGCCGTACTCGATCGGCAGCAGGCCGGCGGAGTTGTCGATCGTGAGGGTGACCTCGGCGCGGCCGAGCGGGCCGCGGCTGCCGGTGCCGGCGAAGATCACGTCCTCCATGCGGCCGCCGCGCAGCGACTTGGCCCCCTGCTCCCCGAGCACCCAGGCGATCGCGTCGACCACGTTGGACTTGCCGGATCCATTGGGGCCGACGATGACGGTGATCCCCGGCTCGAACTCCAGGGTCGTCTTGTCGGCGAAGGACTTGAATCCGCGCAGTGTCAGCGACTTCAGGAACACGCGGCTGGCCCGGGACCTTTCGTTGTCATCGAGGCATTGCGCACATTGTGCCTCTGACCCACGACTGGGGAGGGAAGTACGCGGGGAAACGCGTCTTTTGGCCCCCCGCCCCCGGTGCGGCCGCAGTCTAGCACGCGGAAATGCGGCGGGGCCCTCCACCGGAGGGCCCCGCGAAACCAAACACCCTGGCTAGGCCAGGGCAGCTTCCTTGGTCGTCGAGGTCCGAAGGTCCTCGACGTCACGAAGGGTGAGCTCCTGCTCTGCCAGCGCGAGGTTCCGCTCGAGTTCGGCGACACGCGCCTTGAGGGCATTCAGCTCCCGCAGGATCAGGTACGCGGGCGGCTGACCTACGTAGCCCATGAGCGCCTTCGACATCCGGGAAGCTCCTCCAATCGGCAGCGGCTCGGGGTCACCGCTGCTTGCTCGTCCGCTGGCGGGCACGGCACACACGCCGTCCCCGCCGAACGGAAATCCGACGGCTGACGACCTACTGTTTGTTCTCCAGGGGAGGAAGGCCCCTACGGTGTGCTCCACCCGGCCCGTGGTCTGCGACTGCACCGGGCGAGGCACACACCGCATCAGGGCGGCCCCAGAGAGACGATTTCACAAGGGGACGATAACACGTTTCGGATGGACCGCCAAGTAGGTCTAGCGCGACGAACGGGCCGATGCCGGGGTTCGCGTCAGCTCAACGGGTGACGAACCCGTCGAAGTCGCCCCGCGCGTCCGAGCGCTGGGCCTGCAGCCCCTCGACCTGGGCGTAGCGGGGGCCGCGGCGCAGGAACCGCTCCAGCTCGTCGAGGGTACCGGCGGCACCCTCCGCCTCGACCAGCACCGAGCCGTCCGGCAGGTTCTGCGCGTAGCCCGACAGGCCCAGCCGGCGGGCCTCCCGCTGCACCGCCCAGCGGAAGCCGACCCCCTGGACCTCGCCCTGCACCACCGCCCGCAGGTGCTGGTGCTGGGTCATGCCCTGATCGTGACCGGCGCGCCGAGCGGCAGCTCCGCGGCCAGGGTGGAGACGGCCTGGTTGTCGAGGCGGACGCAGCCGTGCGAGACGGCGAGGCCGAGGTCGCCGAGGTTGGCCCAGCCGTGCAGGGCGATCTGGCCGTCGCCGGTGCCGAACTGGTTCAGCACCGGCGAGTAGGCGGACAGGCCGAGCGCCCAGGCGCCGTAGGTGGTGGAGATCTGCGGCGGCCGCAGCTTCAGGCTCACGAAGAACGTCCCGGTGGGGGTGGGCGTGGACGGCTTGCCGACAGCGACCCGGTAGACGCGCTCGACCCGGTCGCCCTTGAACAGCCGCAGGGTGCGGGCGGACAGGTCGACCTCGGCGCGCCCCGAGATGCCGGTCAGGGTGACCTGGTCGCGCCGGACCCAGCCGGTGGACTCGTTGGGCTTGCGGGGCAGCAGCACCTTCAGCCAGGTGTGGCCCGACTGGTCGCGGCTGGCGGAGCGGACCAGGAACGGCACCGGGCTGCCCCACGGGTTCTTGCGGGGGAACAGCGCCACGATGTCGCCCCCGCCCGGCTTGGAGCGGACGGTGACGTCGGTGCGGGCGATGGCGGCGTAGGCGGGCGCGCCGCTCAGGTCGACCGGGGCCGACGCCGGCCCGCGGGAGGGGACGGGGCTGCTGGCGGCCGGCGCGGAGGCGGCGGGGGCGGCGGGCGCGACGGGGCGCGACGGGCCGCCGCAGCCGGCCAGGGCGACCACGGCGGCCAGGGCGACCGGCAGCGCGGCCGTGGCGAGGCGGAGCGGGCGCGGGGCTGGCGTCCTGGCGGGGTTGGGCGGGGTCATCCCGAGCATCATACGACGGCCGCTCACGACCCGGTCACCGCAGGAACCTGGAGCGGCGGCGGTCGGCGAGGACGCGGCCGCCCGTCTGGCAGGTCGGGCAGTAGGAGGTCTCCCGCTCCCCCATCCACACCGAGCGGATGGTGTCGCCGCAGACGAAGCAGGCCGCCCCGGCGCGGCCGTGGACGGCGAACAGCCGGCTGGCGGCCCTGGGGGTCTCCACCCGGCCGGCGACCTGCTCGGCGAGGCTGCCGCGCGCCTCGCTGAGCACGCCGACCAGGGCGGCGTGGAGCCTGGCGACGTCCTCGGCGCCGAGCCGCTCCGGCCGCGCGAACGGCGACAGCTTGGCGCGATGCAGCACGTCGTCGCTCCAGCCGTTGCCGACCCCGGCCAGCGCCCGCTGGTCGGTCAGCATGCCCTTGAGGGTGTGGCCGCCCTCGGCCAGGATGGCGGCCAGCCGCTCGGCGGTGAAGCCGGGGTCCAGCGGCTCCGGGCCGAGGCCGGCCAGCCCCGGCACCCGGTCCAGGTCGTCGACCAGCCAGACGGCGGCGCGCCGCTGGCTGCCGCCCTCGGTCATCGACAGCACCCGGCCGTCGTCGAAGTCGACGGTGAGCACGGCGACCTTGCGCGCGGCCGGCTTGCCGCCCAGCACCAGCCGACCGCCGAGCGACAGGTGCATCACCAGGCGCAGCTCGCCCAGCTCCAGCCAGACGTACTTGGCGCGGCGGCCGGCGCCGGTGATGGCCCGGCCGGCCAGCGTGTCCAGCGGCGGGTCGAAGGTCTTCAGCGCGGCCACCGACACCACCCGCACGGCCGCCACCTTCGCGCCCGCGAGGTTGGCCGCCAGGTTGGCGGCGAGCACGTCGAGCTCGGGGAGCTCGGGCACGGGCGCGGCGCCCTACTCGGCGGGCTGGCGTTCGGCCGGGACCACGTCGGCCTGACCGGCGTCGCCGGAGCCCTGCACCATGCGGGAGGCGGCCAGCGACTCGAACGCCTGCCTGGCGGCGTGCTGCTCGGCCTCCTTCTTGGAGCGGCCCTTGCCGGTGCCGTAGGCGACCCCCGCGACCTTGACGGTGGCGGTGAAGCGCTTGGCGTGGTCGGGGCCCTCCTCCTCGATCGAGTAGGAGGGGAGCCCGCCCAGGCTGGAGGCGGCCAGCTCCTGCAGGGAGGTCTTGTAGTCCAGGGCGGCGCCGCGGCCGGCGGCCTCCATCACCCGCGGCTCGAACAGCCGGCGGATCAGCGTGGCCGCCCGCGGCAGGCCCCGGTCCAGGTAGACGGCGCCGAGGATCGCCTCCAGGGTGTCGGCCAGGATGGAGGACTTGTCGCGGCCGCCGGACATCTCCTCGCCGCGGCCGAGGCGGACGGCGTCGCCCACCCCCAGCTCCCGGGCCACGTCGGCGAGCACGTTCATGTTCACTGTGGCCGCCCGCAGCTTGGCGAGCTGGCCCTCGGGCAGGCCCGGGAAGGCGCGGTAGATGACGTCGGTGACCACCAGGCCGAGCACCGCGTCGCCGAGGAACTCCAGCCGCTCGTTGGTCGGCAGCCCGCCGTTCTCGTAGGCGTAGCTGCGGTGGGTGAACGCCCACACGTACAGCTGCTCGGAGCCGAAGCGGACGCCGAGCGCCTTCTCGATCGGCAGCCGCTTACTCAACCTCGATGACCTGACGCCCACCGTAGTACCCGCAGTTCTCGCAGACCGTGTGCGGCAGCTTGGCCTGCCGGCACTGTGGACAGGTGGCGTAGGTCGGCGCCGTGGACTTCCAGTGGGCGCGCCGCTGCCGGGTCCTGGCCCGCGGCGTCTTCCGCTTAGGGACGGGCATCGTTGTCCTCCTCGATCCGTTGGCGCAGGCCGGTCAGGGGCGCCCAGCGGGGGTCGTCCGCCGCGCCGGCGTGGCCGCAGTCGACCTGGTTGCGGTCGGCGCCGCACTCGGGGCAGAGCCCGGCGCAGTCGGGCCGGCACAGCGGCGCGGCCGGGAACGCCAGCACCAGCGCGTCCCTGGCCAGGGTGTCCAGCGGCAGGCTCTCGCCGGCCAGCACCGCGTAGCCCTCGTCCTCGGCGGCGGCGGGGTCGAGCGCGAACAGCTCGCGCACCTCGACGGCCAGCTCCTCGGTGACGTCGCGCAGGCAGCGCACGCACTGCAGCCGGGCGCGGGCGCGGACCGTGCCGCTGACCAGCAGCCCCTCGACGACGCTCTCCACCTCGGCGTCGACCGTCACCGGGGCGTCCCCGGGCACGGCGGCGACCGGGGTGACCAGGTCGGGCAGGGGCCCGCGCACCAGGACGTGCTTGTGGGACCCGGCGTGGCGGAGCAGCTCGCGGACGTTGACGGCGAGCGTGGGCGTTGCGACGTGCTTGCTCATGGGAAACCGTGCTGTGCGATGGCGGACGCCCGCACCGCGGATGCGGACGCAACAAATTCGGCCGCCGGGGAGCGACCGCGTGACCAGCATAGCAGAGACGCTAGCCGGCCGCGCGCTCGCGCAGGCGCGCCACCACGAAGTCGGGCACCAGGCCGCTGGTGTCGCCGCCGTGCCT
The DNA here is from genome assembly GCA_035640005.1 of Actinomycetes bacterium. Lineage (GTDB taxonomy): Bacteria > Actinomycetota > CALGFH01 > CALGFH01 > CALGFH01 > DASQWY01. The sequence continues at coordinate 13,244 of DASQWY010000753.1, read as the reverse complement.
GGCCACGTCCTTGACCAGGCTGGACGACAGGTACGAGTAGCTCGGGTTGGTGGTCATGAACATCGTCTCGACCCCGGCCAGCCGGTAGTTCATCTGCGCCATCTGCAGCTCGTAGTCGAAGTCGGAGACGGCCCGCAGGCCCTTGACGATGGCGGTGACCCCCCGCTGGCGGGCGTACTCGACCAGCAGCCCGGAGAAGCTGTCGATCTCGACCCCGGCGACGCCGACGGTCGCCTCCTTGAGCATGGCGACCCGCTCCTCCAGGGTGAACAGCGGCTGCTTGGCGGGGTTGACCAGCACGGCCACGATCACCCGGTCGAACACGGCGGCGGCGCGGGCCACGATGTCGAGGTGGCCGTTGGTGACCGGGTCGTAGGTGCCTGGGCAGCAAGCGGTCCGCACGGGTCAGGCCTCCTGGTCGGTCGGCGGCGGCTCAAGCCTACCGGGCGCCACCGGCTCGCCGAAGGTGGCCAGGTGGAGCGCGGTGTCGCCGTAGCGGCGGGGGGCGGCGGGGCGCAGGCGCGGAGGCCACGGCGGCGGCTCGGAGCGGGCGGCCGCCTCCACCACCACCACCGCGCCCTCGGCCAGCGCGCCGCCGGCCAGGCGGGCCAGCAGGCCGGCGAGCAGGCCGACGGGGATGGCGTAGGGCGGGTCGAGGAACACCAGGTCGAAGGGGCCGTCGCGCTGGCCCCGCAGGAACGTCTCCGCGCGGGTGCGGCGCACCGCGGCCACGCCGCCGAGGTCGAGGGCGTCGAGGTTGGCGCGGATCACGGCGACCGCCTGGGTGGCCTGCTCGACCAGCACCGCCGAGCGCGCGCCGCGCGAGAGCGCCTCGATGGCCAGCGCGCCGGTGCCGGCGAACAGGTCCAGCACGCGGGCGCCGGCGACCCGCTCGCCGAGGATGGAGAACAGCGCCTCGCGGACCCGGTCGCTGGTCGGCCGGGTGGCGCTGCCCGGCACCGCCCGCAGCCGCCGGCCGCGGAGCCGGCCCGCCACCACCCGCACGCGATCACCTCCGACGCCGGATCGTGCCGGACGGCGCCGGGGAAGGGAAGGGGTCGAACTGGGGCTGGAGGCGGGGGTCGAGCCCGGGGGGGCCAAGGCTGTCCCCCCGCTCTCCAACCTCTTGGGCCGGTCAGCCGGGGTCGGCGGACCGGCCGTCCGTGGGTCGGGCCGCCGCCAGCAGCCCGTCCCCTTGGTGGGCGGCGTCGATCGGGACGGCGCGCTCCCAGAGGCGCTCGAACGCCTCGTGGAGCGTCTGCCCCAGCCCGGCATGGTGGATCTGCAGCGATTCCATGCCGGCGGCGGAGTTGGCGTTGCCGGCGTTGCCGGTCAGGTTGAGGAACACGGTGCGGCGGTCGATCAGGGAGAACAGGATGTCGACCCGGTCCAGCACGCGCGCCTGGAAGCCGCGGGCGTGGTGGAAGGCCAGGGCGGCGCGGTACGACTCGCTGGCGAGCACGGCGCGGTCGTGGATGGTGCGGAAGCGGACGCCGGCGGCCAGCCGCTCGGCCATGACCGGGAACTGCACGGCCGGATCCCAGGTCGCCGGGGCGACGCTGACGATCTCCTCGCGGGCGTCGCGGACGGCGCGTTCGTAGCTGCCGTAGACCTGGTCGCGGCGGCGGAGCAGGTCGACGGGTTCGCGCTCGGAGCCGGCCGGCAGCCCGTCCCGCAGGTGCAGGGCGTGCAGCACGCCGGTGAGGGCGGCGTTGCGGCGGCGGGCCTGCTCGGCCATGAAGGCCTCCAGCCGGCCGATCGCCTCGTTCGGCGGGACCGCCCGGAAGCGGGCCGCGCCGCCGCCGGCGACCTCGGTGCACAGGCCGGAGCGGACCAGGGAGCGAATCAGCTCGTAGGCGCGCGAGCGCGGCAGGCCGGAGGAGGCGGCGACCTCGCTGACCTTGAAGGCGCGCGGGGCGAGCATGCCGACGTAGCAGCGGGCCTCGCCCTGGCCGAGCCCGTGACGGACCAACCGGTCGACCAGGTCGGATTCCCCGGTCGGACTCTGCATGTGTACTTCCCCCCCGGGGACAACAAGGCCGAGGCGCAACACTAGGCAGCGAGGGCGATCAAGTCAAGCGGGCTTGCGAAGTCTGTTGACAGTCGTCGGAATTCTACGCCTCGGGGGCCGGCCGGGCCGCCGCCCAGGCGATGTCGAAGGCGTCGGTCAGCAGGCTGGCCAGGGCCGAGTGCTCCAGCACCACCCAGCTGCCCGGGCCGCTGGTCACCTCGGCCTGGTTCAGGCTCAGCAGCGACTTGCGCCGGTCGACCACGCAGAAGCCGATGGCTACCCGGTCCAGGAAGCGGATCGCCTCGCCCTGGCGCTCCCGCTCGGCGACCTCGGCCCGGAACTCCGAGTCCGCCAGGAAGTCGCGCTCGTAGAGCGCGCGGTAGCGGATCCCCTGGCGGATGCCGACCCGGTCGCCACCGGCGGGCACCGACCCGTCCAGGGGCCGCTTGCGGGCCCGCACCACCTCGGCGCCGGCGCCGGCGGCCACCGCCTCGCAGCGCGCCCAGGCCGCCTCGGCGTTGCGGATCAGCTCCACGAAGTCGAACGGGTCCTCGGCCAGCGGCGCCTGGTAGTAGCGGGCGAACAGGTCGGCGACCAGCCGGCTGGTGTCCTCGACCAGCTCGGCCTGGTCGGCGATGGTCTGCTGGCGCAGCCGCTGCACCAGGGTCTGGGGGTCGACCGCCCGGAAGTGGGTGACCCGGCCGGGCACCTCCACGACCAGGCCCTTGTCGACCAGCAGCTTCAGCGCGTCGTAGGCCTTGGGCCGGTTGACCTCGGCCAGCTCGGCCAGTTCGGCCGCACGCAGCGCCGGCCGCCCGAAGGCGGCCAGGTACAGGCGGGCCTCGTTGCGCGTGAGACCGAACTCGGCCAGGTGCTGGATCAGCTGGTCCTCGCCGCTCCAGGCACCGTTCCCGGAACTCATGGCGGGAGGGTATGCCGGAGCGGGGCGCGAGGAAAGAGGGCCCTCCTAGCCGCGCGCCAGCCACTCCGCCCGGCCGTCGCCGAGCCGGGCCAGCACCTCCTGCCGGAGCCGGCGGTGGGACCGGTCGGCCAGCTCGGGGTCGGCGTCCACCAGCGCGAAGGCATCAGCGCGCGCCCGCCGCACCCAGCCGAAGTCGTCGATCAGGCGGGCCAGCTTCAGGTCGGACAGGCCCGACTGGCGGGCGTCGAACAGCGTGCCCTCGCCGCGGATGCGCAGGTCGAGGTTGGCCAGCTCGAAGCCGTCGGTGGTGGCCGCGATCGCCTCCATGCGCGAGCGGCCCTCGTCGGTCTGCGGGTCGGCGAACAGGATGCACAGCCCCGGCGCCGCCCCGCGGCCGACCCGGCCGCGCAGCTGGTGCAGCTGCGACAGGCCGAAGCGGTCGGCGTCCTCGATCAGCATGACGGTGGCGTTGGGCACGTCCACGCCGACCTCGATGACGGTGGTGGAGACCAGCACGTCGACCTCGCCAGCCCGGAAGCGGTCCATGGTCGACTCCTTCTCCCGGGGCGGCATGTCGCCGTAGACCAGGCCGACCGCCAGGTCCGGGAAGACCTCCGCCCGCAGCCGCTCGGCCTCGGCCTTGGCGGAGCGGACCTCGACCTTGTCGGACTCGTCCTTCAGCGCGCACACCACGTAGGCCTGGTGGCCGGCGGCGACCTCCTCGCGGATCCGCTGGTAGGCACGCTCGCGCAGGTCGGGGTCGGTGACCACGTGGGTGGCCACCGGGGTGCGGCCGGGCGGCAGCTCGTCGAGGGTAGAGACGTCCAGGTCGCCGTAGAGGGTGAGCGCCAGCGTCCGCGGGATCGGCGTGGCGGTCATGATCAGCACGTGCGGGCTGTCGCCCTTCTCGCGCAGCCGCACCCGCTGGTGGACGCCGAAGCGGTGCTGCTCGTCGACCACCACCACGCCGAGCCGCCGGAACTCGACCCCCTCGGAGAGCAGGGCGTGGGTGCCGACCAGCAGGTCGACCTCGCCCTGGCGCACCGAGGCGAGAAGCCGCTCGCGGGTGGCGCCGGTGGTGGCGGCGGTCAGCACCTCCACCCGCGGGCCGCCGAACAGCCCGCCGCCCTCCCCCAGCGGCTCCAGCAGCGCGCGCAGGTTGATGCCGTGCTGGTCGGCGAGCACCTCGGTCGGCGCCATCAGCGCCCCCTGCGCGCCCGACTGGACCGCGCACAGCAGCGCCCAGAGGGACACGACGGTCTTGCCCGAGCCAACTTCTCCCTGCAGCAGGCGGTGCATCGGCTTGGGGCGGCGCAGGTCGGCGCCGATCTCGGCGACGGCGCGGGACTGCGCGCCGGTGAGCTGGTAGGGGAGGCTGCCGAGCAGGCGCTTGGTGAGGTCGCCGTCGGGTTCCAGGGGCTGGCCGCGCTGGCCGGCCTCCAGGGCGCGGCGGCGCAGGGCCAGGCCGACCTGCAGCACGAACAGCTCGTCGTAGACCAGCCGGTCGCGCGCGCGGGTCGCGTCGGCGCGGTCGGCCGGGCGGTGGATGGCGCGCAGCGCCTCGGCGCGGCCCGGCAGCCGGTGGGCGCGGCGCAGCGGCTCGGGAACGAAGTCGGCCACGTCCCCGAACGGCTCCAGCAGCCCGCCGACGGCGCGGCGCAGCCGGCCGGAGGAGACGTCCTTGGTGGCCGGGTAGACGGGGATCACCTCGTTGGCGAATCCCTCGGGGTCGTCGCCCTCCCGTAGCACCTCGTAGCCGGGGTTGGCCATCTGCAGGCGGCCGGCCTTCCAGGTCAGCTTGCCGGAGAAGGCCGCCACCGTGCCGACGGTCAGCCGCTGGCCGTGCCACGGCTGGTTGAACCAGGTGCAGACCCACGCACCGCTTTCGTCGGCCACGCGCACCTCCAGGATGCGCAGGTTGCGCCGCGGCATCTTCCTGGCCTGGTTGCGGACGGTGCCGACCAGGGTGACCTCGGCGCCGGTCTTGGCGTGGGCGAGGTCGGTCAGCTCGCCCCGGGTCAGGTAGCGGCGCGGGTAGTGCTCCAGCAGGTCGCGAACGGTCCGGTAGCCGAACGCCTCGTCCAGCGTGCGGGCCAGCGCCGCCGAGATCCCGGGCGCTCTGGGCAGCGGGGTGGCGAGCGGGTCGGGAGGGTTGGTCGCGGGCATCGCCCGAGTATAGGTTGGGACGCGGACCGCCGACCGCCCGCTCGTTGCCGGCCGCCCGCCCGGGGTGCTACCGTGACCAGCCGCTCGGCGTCTGGCGGGCGATCCCACTGCTCAGGAAGGTCTCGACGATCATGGCCGCCGTCTGCGACATCTGCGGAAAGCGCCCGGGCTTCGGCATGAAGGTGAGCTTCTCGCACAAGCGCCACCCGCGCCGCTGGGACCCGAACATCCAGCGCATCCGCATCCTCGAGGGCCGCACCCCGCGGCGCCGCAACGTCTGCACGTCCTGCATCAAGGCCAACAAGGTCCGCCGCGCGGTCTGATCAGCCGGCGCCGGCGGCCGCGCCGGCGAGCGCGATGCCGAGCGGCGTGCGCTCGTAGACGACCTGGTGGCGGACGCGGCGGCGGGTGAGCAGCCCGGCGTCGCGCAGGGCGGAAAGGTGCTCGGAGACGCCGCTGGGGCTGTGACCGAGGCGGCGGGCGAGCGCGGCGGTGGAGGCCGGTTCGGCGAGGGCGAGCAGCAGCTTGGCGCGGGTGCGACCCAGCAGGCGGCCGAGCGCGGCGGGCGGGGTCGCGGCCGGCGCCTGCCACAGGCCGGCGATCCCGCGGGCCGGGTAGATCAGGGTCGGCTGCCAGGGCGGGTCGAGCACCAGCACCACGCCCGGCCAGACGAAGGCGCTCGGCATGAGCACCACCCCCTCGCCGGCCAGGTCGCGGTGGCCCTCCACGCGACCGCCCACCCGCAGGGTGTCGCCGTCGAAGCGGACGCTCGGGTCGAGGTCGGCGAACAGCCGCTGCAGGCCGCCGTCGGCCAAGCGCCGCGCCCGGAAGCCGATGTCGGCGTCGAGCAGGTCGCGGATCCGCTCCCAGTAGGGCGCCAGCAGCGCCTGCCAGCAGCGCTCCAGCAGCTCGGCGAGCCGCCAGGGGGCGGCCGCCGGGTCGGCGAGCAGCGCCCGCAGCACCGCCGGCGGCGGGTCGTCCCGTTCGCTCAGGGCGCGGCCCAGCTCCACGGCGGCCCGGGCGGCCGGGGTCGAGCGCACCCGGTCGAGTTCCTGGTCGATGGTGACCAGCGGCCCCGGCGGTGGCGGGGCGAGGAAGTCCGGGGTGTAGCCGTGCCGGGGCTGGACGGCGAGCAGCGGCGCCAGCTCCAGGCCGGGCAGCCGCGGCTGCACCCCCCGCAGCCACGGCAGGTGCCAGCCGTGACGCGATGGCTGGGCGAGGGTGCGGACCGCGCTGGTCGTCTCCCACAGCGGCGACAGGGCGAAGCGGCAGCGCAGCAGGTCCTCCGGCCCGAACCGGAGCGTCAGCGCCATCCCGCCACCCCCGCGGCAGAAGGTTCGGATATCTGCGAATCTCTCGCTGGCCACGGTAGCACGCCGCACGCTGCGCCAATGGCCAGCACCTCCAGCGGCGTCCACGGCTACCGGTACCGGCGGCTGTTCGCCGTCGGCGAGTTCCGCGCGATCTTCGCCGCGCACGTGATCTCCTTCTCGGGCGACGTGGTCGCGCAGCTGGCGCTCGCCGTGCTGGTGTTCCAGCGCACCCGCTCGCCGCTGGGGTCCTCGCTGACGTTCGCGCTCGGCTTCCTGCCCCACCTGTTCGGCGGTGCGCTGCTGTCGTCGCTCGCCGACCGCTTCCCGGTGCGGCGCACGCTGATCGGCTGCGAGCTGGCGAGCGCCGGCCTGGTCGCGCTGATGGCCCTGCCGGGCATGCCGATCCCGCTGCTGCTCGCGCTGCTGCTGCCGCTCGGCACGATCGCCCCGGTGTTCCAGGGCGCCCGCGCCGCCAGCCTGCCCGAGGTGCTGGGCGACGACGGCTTCGCGCTGGGGCGCTCGCTGCTGCGCATGGTGGCGCAGACCTCCCAGATCTGGGGGTTCGCGCTCGGCGGGGCGCTGCTCACCCTGCTGTCGCCGCGGCCGTTGCTGCTGCTCGACGTGGCCAGCTTCCTCGCGTCGGCGCTCCTGCTGCGCGCCGGCACCAGGGAGCGGCTCCCGCGGGCCGGGCCGGCCGGCGCGCCCGGCCGCTCGGTGGCGCGGGACTCGCTGGCCGGCGTGCGGCAGGCGCTCGGCTCGGCGAGGCTGCGGCCGCTGCTGCTGCTCTACTGGCTGCCGCCGGTGTTCACGGTCGCCCCGGAGGCCCTGGCCGCGCCCTACGTGGCCCAGCTCGGCCGCGGCCCGGCGGCCGTCGGCCTGCTGCTCGCCGCCGCGCCGGCCGGCTCGGTGGCGGGCATGCTCGCCGCCGGTTCCCGGCTCAACCGCTCCGGCCGCCTGCGGTTCATGGCGCCGCTGGCCGCCTGGACGTTCCTGCCGCTGCTGTGCTTCGCCGCCCGGCCGGCGCCGCTCCCCGCCGCTGCGCTGCTCGCCCTGTCCGGCCTCGGCTGGGCCTACAGCATCGGCCTGGACCAGCGCCTGCTGGAGGCGACCCCAGAGCGCCTGCGCGGCCGCACCCTGAGCCTGGCCGCCTCCGGCCTGATGCTCGCCAACGGCCTCGGCTTCGCCGCCGCCGGCGCCGCCGCCGAGCTCGCCTCCCCCTGGGCGGTGATCGTCGCCAGCGGCCTCGCCGGCCTGCTGGCGGTCGCGCTGCTGGCCGGCCCCGCCACCGGCGGCGTCGTCCGCGGTGCTAGGCTCCACCGCGGGTGACCGGCACCTTCCCTGCTCACGAAGGGTCCCGAGCTGTACCAGCGCGACTACCTGATGCGCCAGATCGAGCAGGCCGCGCAGGCGCTCGCGCGCATCCTCAAGCGGGCGCTCGGCGGCGACGTGGACGGTGCCCTCGGCATGTTCGACGAGGCCTACCAGCCGCTGCTGGGGGTGGGCGCCCGGGTCGCCTCCGCCCTCAGCGAGGACCAGCTGCTGTCGCTGCTCACCTCCGGGTCAACGCCCGACCTGCGGCGGGTGGCCTCCACGCTGCGGGTCGTCAGCGCCGACGCCGACCTGCACGCCCGCGCCGACCGGCCGGCGGGCGCGGCCGCCCGCTGGCGGCGCGCCCTGATGCTGGCCGGCTTCCTGGCGGGCCGCTCCGACGGGCTGCTCGACCGCGAGCTGGCCGCCGGCCTGGCGGAGCGGGCCGCGGGCCTGGACCTGACCACGCCGCAGCGGCTGGCGCTCGCCCGGGTCGACGAGGCGCTGGGCCGCTACGCCGACGCCGAGGACGCCGTGTTCGAGGCGATCGAGCAGGACCCCGGCGAGCTGGCGCCGGTCGAGGCGGGCATCGCCTTCTACCAGCGCCTGCTGGCCACCGATCCCGACCGCCTGGCGGCCGGCGGCCTGCCGCTCGAGGAGGTCAAGGCCGGCCTGGCCGAGCTGCTCCGCCGCCGGCCGGTCCCCGAGCGGGACGAGCCCGCCTGAGGGTCACGCCTCCGGGCGTTGCAGCTCGGGGAGGGTGCCCTGGTCGAGCAGCTTGAGCAGGGCGGCCGGGCGGAAGTCGCCGGCCAGCAGCTCGTCCACGCCCTTCCAGGCGACCCCGACCAGGTTGCGGTCGTGGCCGGTCGGTGTCGGCTCGACCGACAGGACGCCGTCGTGGCCGGCGGCCAGCCAGCCGGCGAACACCACCACGAACTCGTCGTTGTCCAGCAGGTCCTGCAGCCACACGACCCCGGCAAGGCCGATCGGCAGCCCGGTCTCCTCGCGCAGCTCGCGGCGGGCGGCGTCCTCCAGCCGCTCCCCCGGCTCCGCCTTGCCGCCCGGCAGGCACCAGAAGTCCTGCCCGTCGCGGTGGCGGTGGTGGGCGGCCAGCACCTTGCCGCGGTCGACGACCAGCACCCGGGCGACCAGCTCGCTGTGGCGGTGCGGCATCGGCTCAGCCCTCGTAGGGGTTGGGGCCGTAGGGCCACCCGGATCCCGGGTGGCTCGGGCCGGCGGGGGTGAGCAGGCCGGCGGCGCGGAAGCGCCAGGCGTGGTCGGTCGGGCCGACGCCCTTGCCGAGCGGGAAGCCGCCCGCGATCGCGCCGGACACGTACCGCTTGGCCGCCCGCACGGCGGTCACCAGGTCCAGGCCCTGCGCCAGGTTCGCCGCCACCGCCGACGCCAGCGTGCAACCGGTGCCGTGGGTGTGCGGGCTGTCGACCCTGGGGGCGCGCAGCCAGGTGCCCGCTCCCCCGTCCCGGTCCCAGAGCAGGTCGACCGACTCCTCGCCCTGCAGGTGGCCGCCCTTGACCAGGGCGTGGCGAGGGCCGAGCGCGGCGACCGCGCGGGCGGCCGCCTCCAGGCCGGCCGGGTCGGCCACCTCCACCCCGGTGAGCAGCTTCACCTCGCCGAGGTTGGGGGTGGCGACGGTGGCCAGCGGCAGCAGCCGCGCCTTCAGCGCGTCGACCGCGTCGGGGTGCAGCAGCGGGTCGCCGTGGCGGGACACCGCCACCGGGTCGACCACCAGGTTGGGCAGCTGGAAACGCTCGCAGGCGTCCGCCACCGCCTCGATGATCGGCGCCGAGGCCAGCATGCCGGTCTTGACCGCGTCCACGCCGATGTCGGTGACCACCGCCTCGACCTGCTCGAACACGGCCTTGGGCTCCAGCTCGTAGAAGCCCTGCACGCCGACCGAGTTCTGCACCGTGACGGCGGTGACCGCCGACATGCCGTGGACGCCGTGGGCCAGGAAGGTCTTCAGGTCGGCCTGGATGCCGGCACCACCGCCCGAGTCCGACCCGGCAATGGTGAGCACCCGCGCGGGCACCGGCACCGTGACCTCCCTTCGGCTCGGCCGGCCGTGTGAGCGCCCAGGCTACCAGCGGCGGCCGTGGCGCAGCGGCGTCCGTCAGCCGCGCAGGGACGAGGCCAGCACCGCCAGCAGCCTGGGCATCGCCCTGGCCCAGGACGTCTCGGCCGCGAACCGGGTCATCTGCTCGCCGGTGGCGTGCGCGGTGCGGTTGGTCACGAACCACAGCGGCTTGGGCCAGGGATGGAACGGCCCCCGGCCGACGCTGCGTTCGACGTGGTCCGGGTCGAGCAGCAGCGCGTTGTGCACGATGCCGACGCCGCTCCCGGTGTCGTAGAGGTCGTGGCCGGGGAACGCCCCCCAGGTCCCGCGGGGCATGGCGAAGACCGGGCCGACCCAGCAGTTGATCGCCACCGCGCCGTAGCGCAGCCCGGCGACGGCGGCGTCGAACCGCGGCCCCAGTTCGCGGATCGTCCGTGGCGCGGCGATCAGGCCCAGGCCCAGGTCGCCGAGCAGCCGGTGGTTGCAGAACTCCACGGCGTTGTCCAGGAACTCCGAGGCATCTGAGCCCGGGAGTTGGGTGACGCCGAGCACCGGACCGAAGTACTCGGTCCGGAACGCGGGCTCGCCCTCGTCGTCGGAGCGCAGGTCGGCCAGCAGGGTCCGCGGCGCCGCCGGGTCGCCGCCGAGCCGCTCAGCCTTCGGGTGGGCCTCGGCGGCCCGGCGTTGCCGATCGGCCGCCCCGGGGTACCAGGCGGGTCGGTCCGGAGCGTCCCGGATCGCCTGGCGCAGGTGGTCCAGGAACCGGCCGGCCTGCGGCCAGCCTCGGGGCAGGACCACGATCTGGGTGGCGATGCAGTTGAAGCCGGAGTTGTGGAGCCGCTGGGTGGCCACGTTGCGGGCCTGCAACCGCAGCGTGGACTCGCTCCAGCGGCCGGCAACCACCACTACCGGGCCGACGCCGCCGAGCTCGCTGGTGACGTGCTTGGCGATCAGGGGCTCGCGGGCCCGCTTGCGGCGGACGCCCTCCTCGCCGGGGCCGAACACGACCGCGTCGTGGCTGGTGCTGCTGCCGGTGATGTGGATCGAGTCGATGCCCGGGTGGCGGACGAGGTAGGAGCCGACGTCGACGCCGCCGGCGGTGATGCGCACGAACCCGCGCTCGATGAACCCCGCGAACGCCCGCTCGAGCACCGGCTCCAGGTAGGCGTTGACCGGGTTCAGCTTGATCAGCGCCACGGCGTTGTCCTGGTACAGCTTGGTCAGGCCGTCCAGGGGTGGGATCGAGTTGACGTTGCCCGCCCCTAGCACCAGGCCGACCTGGCCGGGCGCGCCGGTGTCGCGCAGCCGGCGGGCCACCCCCGCCTTCGCCTGCTCCAGCGTCACTCCCGGGCGCAGCCACACGTCCGCCGTGTAGCCCGCCAGCACCCGGTCCTGGGCGACGGCTGGGAACGCGCGCAGGGCGACCTGGCCGTTCGGCAGCGTGCGCGTTCTGACCCGGTCCAGCGGGCTGGTGCCGGCCTCGAGCTGCCCGACCAGCCGGATGAGCGCGGCGAGGTCCGAGAGCAGCGCGTACGGCCCGCTCATCCACTCCTCGCCGGCGGCGGTGGAGTCCAGGGCGATGCCCTTGGCCAGGCAGGACGCGCGAACCCACTCGCCGGCGACCTCCGCGGTGGCGGCGCGCAGCTGCTCCAGCAGCGCCCGCTTCTCCGCCAGCGGTGCGGTGACCCACGCGTCCGCCGAGGCGCGGAGGGCGGCGACGTCACGGTCGAGGGCTGCGGTATCGAGCATGTTGGCCTTCACTCGTAACGGGGCGCCGCGTCACCAGAGGCCCGCGCCATCCCCGGGGCTGAAGAAGCCGTAAGGTCTCCAATCGGGCTCCATGGTGGCGGCATCGACGTCGGCAGGGTCGGTCCCGTTGCCGGTCCCGGTGGCCCGGTATGCCGGATGCCGCCGACTGTAGCAGCCGGCTGGCGACCGACTGTTCCGGATCCGTAGAGTACGGCCCTCGTGGGCAGCGCAGTGGACGTGGTGGTGGTCGGCGCCGGGCTGGCGGGGCTGGCCGCCGCCGAGCGGCTGCTCGCCGCCGGGGTGGAGCCGCTGGTCCTGGAGGCCCGCGACCGCGTGGGCGGTCGCACCCTGACCGCGCCCGCCGCCGACGGCACCCTGATCGACCACGGCGCCCAGTGGGTCGGCCCGACCCAGCGGTGCGTGGCCGCGCTGGCCGAGCGGCTCGGCGCCACCACCTTCCCGAGCTTCGACCAGGGCCTCCACACCGAGCACCGCGACGGCACCGTGCGCCGCTACCGCGGCGAGCTGCTCGGCGAGGACTCCGAGGTGGGCCCGGCGGTGGGCGCGGCCTTCGCCGAGCTGGACGCGATGGCCGCGGCGGTGCCGCCGGAGGCGCCGTGGACGGCCGAGCTGGCCGGCGAGTGGGACTCGCAGACGCTGGAGAGCTGGATCCGGGCGAGGGTCGCGCCGGCGGCGCGGCCGTGGGTGCGGCTGGCGGCGGCCGCCACCCTGGCCGCCGAACCGGGCGACCTGTCGCTGCTGCACGTGCTGTTCGTCGCCCGCTCGGCCGGGGGGATCGGCCCGCTGGTCTCCACCGGCGGCGGCGCCCAGGAGCGCCGCTTCCACGAGGGCGCGCAGACGCTGGCGCTGCGGCTGGCCGGGCGGCTCGGCGACCGGGTGCGGCTGGGCGCGCCGGTGCGGCTGGTCCGTCACGGCCCCGGCGGCGTCGAGGTCGAGGCCGAGGTCGAGGCGGGCGGGCAGGCGGTGGCGGCCGGCCACGCGATCGTGGCGGTGCCGCCCGCGCTGGCCGGCCGGATCGCCTACCGGCCGGCCCTGCCCGGCTGGCGCGGCCAGCTCACCCAGCGGGTGCCGATGGGCAGCGCGGTCAAGGTCCACGCGCTGTACGAGGAGCCGTTCTGGCGCGCCCAGGGCCTCTCCGGCCAGGCGATCGCCGACAGCGGGCCGATCAGGGTCACCTACGACAACTCCCCCGCCGGCGGCTCCCCGGGCGTGCTGGTCGGCTTCGTCGAGGGCGGGCCGGCTCGGGCGTGGGCGCGGTGGAGCCCGGCGGAGCGGCGCGAGGCCGCCCTGGCGGGGCTGGCCTGCCTGTTCGGCGAGCCGGCCCGCCGCCCGCGCGAGCTGCTGGAGTGGTCGTGGACGGACGAGGAGTGGACTGGCGGCTGCTACGCCGGCTACTTCCCGCCGGGGGTGTGGACCGCCTACGGGCCGGCGCTGCGCGCGCCGGTCGGCCGGCTGCACTGGGCGGGCACCGAGACCGCCACCGCCTGGGCCGGCTACATGGAGGGCGCGGTCCAGTCCGGCGACCGCGCCGCCACCGAGGTCCTGAACGCCCTCGGGGTCGCCGCCACCGGCTGAGCGGTCAGCCCCGGGAACGGAAGTGGTCGAAGGCGAGGCCGGCCAGGGGAAGGTCGCCGGCCGGGGCCTGGCGGACGCGGCGGGCGGGGTCGGCGACGAAGCGGC